>CALMNV010000121.1 GCA_937873285.1 uncultured Intrasporangium sp.
CGGTGCTGCCCCCCCCGGCCGCCGCCGCGGTCGCCATCGTCTCCCGGTTCGTCGTCACCGTCATCGACGTCGTCGCGGCCCTTGCGGGGTGGCTCTACGCGCGCCGACATCACCTCACTGGCGCGACCGGCGGCCACCCGACGCTGCAGCCGAGTGGCAGCGGCGGCGAGCCGCGGGAGCCGCGCGACCCCTGACCGCAGGCAGCCGGCCCTCGCGCTCGAAGGCCGCGGGCAGGGTCAGGCGCTGCGGCGGGTCGGCTGCGCGGGCGGGTCGGCTGCGCGGGCGGGTCGGCTGCGCGGGCGGGTCAGGCGGCGCCTGGCTCGGGGGCGGCCGACCACGGGTTGGCCTTGACGAAGCTCTCCACCGCTGCGGCGCTCAGGCCGCTGCACAGCTGGCGCTTGCCGGCCTGGTCGGAGATCTTTCCGGTCGCCTGGTCGACCTTGGCGAACCAGTGGGTCAGGGCATACTTCTTGCCGGCCGGGAACGCGCCGCGGGACGTGTCCCACGGCGTGATGATGAACTTGTTGGCCGCCTCCGGCATTGCGTTGACCTGCTTGGCCAGCGCGTCGAAGGTGGCCGCCTCGGACTTCTCGACGGAGGGGTCGTACCACAGGATCGTGTAGCCGTGCTCGAGGTTGTGCACCAGGGACTCCACGCTGGGAGCATCAGCCGTGGTGTAGACGCGGCGCTCGCTGAGGGCTGGGGTCGACAGGTGGGGGCCGCTCGAGGGCGGGATGGTCGGATAGGTGGCCTTGGTCTGGTCCGGCTTGTTCGACCCGGGACCGAAGTGGTCGCTGCCCCCGGATGCGGGGTCGGTGATCACCGGGTCGCAGCCAGCGCTGGCCGCGGTGCCGGACGCCCGGTCGAGAGCCGCCTGCCTCTGGTTGCGGTCGTTGACGATGGCCCAGGCGACGCCGCCGGCGATGGCGAGGGCGACGAAGGCGCTCGCGAGGACGAGGGCCACGAGCCGGCGGCGCTCAGCAGCCTTCTGTCTGGCCTGCATCTCGGCCAAGCGCTCGCGTCGGGCTCGGGTGCTCTCGCGGGCCATGGTCCTCGTTTCGTTCGGCGTCTGTGGCGGTGGCGGTGGGCGCTGCGGCGGGGAGCGCACCGGCGACGATGGCATCGAGTCTAGGCGAGACTGGGGACATGCCCGAGGCCCGCACCCGCCTGTGGCGCACCGAGCGCCGGGTGTCGCTGGCCGCCCAGCTCGGCGTCTTCCGCCGTGGCCCGGCGGACCCGACGTCGCTGTGGACCGCGGGGGGCGGCTTCGTGCGCGCCGCCCAGACGCCCGACGGGCCGGGGACGCTCCAGCTCGTATGCCGCGCCGCCGGCGGAGCGGTGGAGGCCGCGGCGTGGGGGCCCGGCGGCGACTGGCTGCTCGACGGTGTGCCGGCCCTGCTCGGTGCCGGCGACGATCTGCATGGCTTCGTGCCGCACCACGAGCCGGTCGCGGACGCGTGGCGGCGCTTTGCGGGCTGGCGGGTGCCCCGGTCGCGGCTCGTGCTCGACGTCCTCGTCCCGGCCATCATCGAGCAGAAGGTGACGGGGCAGGAGGCCTTCGCCGGCTACCGGCGGCTGGTGCGGCGCTTCGGCTCGCCGGCGCCGGGGCCCTTCGGGCAGCAGGGCCTGCTCGTGCCGCCGGTGGCTGCCGACTGGGCCGCCGTCCCGTCCTGGGCGTTCCTGCAGGCGTCGGTCGACGGCGCGCGCTCCCGGGCGCTCGTCGTCGCGGCCCGCTCCGCCGGCCGTCTGGAGGAGGCTGTGCACCTGGCGCCCGGGGAGGCGGTCCGCCGCATGCGAGCGCTACCCGGCATCGGGGTCTGGACGGCCGCCGAGGTCGCCCAGCGGGCGCTCGGCGACGCCGATGCGGTGAGCTTCGGCGACTACCACGTCGCCAAGGACATCGGCTGGGCGCTCACCGGCTCGGAGGTCGACGACGCCGGCTTGGCGCAGCTGCTCCAGCCGTATGCCGGTCACCGCTACCGGGTGCAGCACCTCCTCGGGCTCGCCCGTCAGCGGCGCCCACGCCACGGGGCCCGGCTGGCGCCCCGGCGACATCTGCCCGTGCGGGGCCGATGAGCGTCGGCCGCTTGCGGTTGCGTGGCCACCCACCCCGTCGAGTGGCCGGTTGCGCACGCCCGGGCCGCCGGATCACCTCGTCGAGTGGTCGATTCCGCACGCCCGGGCCGCGGGATCACCTCGTCGAGTGGCCAGTTGCGCACGCCCGGGCCGCGGGATCAAACCTCGTCGAGTGGTCGATTCCGCACGCCCGGGCCGCGGGATCACCTCGTCGAGTGGCCAGTTGCGCACGCCCGGGTTGCGGGACGGGAGGGCGGCATATCGTAGGCAGTCGAGGGCGTGCCGGCGGGGCGGGGCGGGTAGAGGTCGCCTCGACCCCACATGGCCAGGAGCGAAGAGGGAGGCGCGATGAGCAGCGCTGGAAGCGATCGGGTGACGGCAGAGCAGCTGCCGGAGGGCGACGCGGTGCGGCTCCTGCTGGAGCAGCATGCCCGGGTGCGCGAGCTGTTCGCGCGCCTGCGGAGCGCCGCGGGCGTCGACCGCCAGCGGGCGTTCGACGAGCTGCGCGCCCTGCTTGCGGTGCACGAGACGGCTGAGGAGATGGTGCTGCGACCGACCTCCGTCAAGGTCGCGGGCCGTGAGGTCGTCGACGCCCGCAACGCCGAGGAGGCGGAGGCTACCCGGATGCTGAAGGAGCTGGAGCGGCTCGACGTCGGGTCCGCGGAGTTCGCCACGCTGCTGGCGGCCTTCGAGGGGGCCGTGACCGAGCACGCGGACAACGAGGAGCGCGAGGAGTTCCCGCGGGTGGTCGCGGCGCTCGACGCCGAGGCACGCGCCAGGATGGGCAAGCAGATCCGCGTCGCCGAGGCCATCGCCCCGACGCACCCGCACCCGTCGACCGCGGGGTCGACCGGCGCGCAGTGGGCCGTGGGCCCCTTCGTGTCGGTAGTGGATCGCGCTCGGGACGCCCTGAAGCGGCTGGGCAGCTGAGGCGTGCCGGCCCTCGAGCCGTCACGGCATCGTGAAGTGGCGTGCCCGCTCGGGCTCACGCAGGGTCGGCAACCTGAATCGGCGTGGCCTCTCCGTCGACGATGAGCCAGCCACGACCCGGAGCCCGGGTGGCGACCGGCTCGGCACGCAGCCCGAACAGGTCGCCGTCGGCCGGAGAGGTCGGGCACAGAAGCAGGCCGGTGGCGTCGCGCGCGATCTCCGCCACGACGCCGCGGAAGGCGACGGGCCGACGGCCGACCTCCACGGCCACGGCCATCACGCCTCCCGCCGCTTGCACCAGCGTGGCCGCCTCGGCGAGCGCGCCCGCCATCGGGGAGCCGTCGAGAATGTCGGCGTCGTCGACGAGGATGGCCACGTGCGGGGTGGCTCGTCGCAGCTCGACGAACCGGGCGGCGTCGCCTGCCCCGAGACGGTGCACGGCGACGTGGCCGAGGTCGCGGCCATCAGGGCGAGGGCCGGACGAGCGGGGCGCGACGACGATCACGGGGAGGTGCTGCTCCACGAGCCGGGCGGCGAGCGCGTGCAGGGCGGTGGAGCGCCCGCTGCGCCTGGTGCCGGCCACGAGCACCCGCCGCTGACCAGACGCTGGGTCGAAGCCGAGCGCGGTCGGCTCCTCGCCGCCGAGGCCGATCGTCAGCTGGGGTGGTGGCCCGCTCGGAAGATCGCGGAGCAGTACGCGGCGCGGCAGCGGCGTCAGCGTCCACGGCAAGGACGCCGGCGGCACCTGCGACCAGCGGGCTCGTGAGGCGGCCACTACCGACGTCGCCGAGCCCCCGAGGGTGCGCTCCTCGGAGATTGCGGCGGGTGGCGTGGACACGCTCGACCGGGCGGACGTCTCCGCTCCCTGTAGTCCGCGGTCGCCCGCAGGCTCCCCGTGCGGGGATCTCGGGACGTAGCCGATCTGCAGTTGGAGCGCCGTGGCTGGGTCGACGGCTCGCCCTGGCGGCCATGGGTTCGGCGCCGCGGACCGGTCCAGCCCTACAAGGGCGAGGTCGAGCGGGTCCGGCAGGGCCAGCACCAGCCGCCGCTGGACCAGCGGAACGAGGCGCCCCCCGGTGAGTGCCCGCCCGCCGGTGATGACGAACCGTATGCCGGCGGTCAGCCCGTCGCGCAAGAGCCGCAGCAGCCGCTCGGTCGTCCCTCCGTGGTCGAGGCGATCGAAGGCTTCCTGCAGCGCCTCCCAACCGTCCACGAGGACCACGGTGAACCGTGGAAGCGGCACCTCTGTGCCGTCGAGCTGCCGTGTCAGGCGGTCGACGGCTCGCCGCGCGTGCGCGGGATCGGCTGCGCTGGTCACGGATCCGACGTGGGGGAGGCCTCCGAGCACCGCCAACGCGCCGGGGCACCCCTCGAGGAGATGGAGGTGAGCCTGCTCCGGCGAGCACTGCTGAGCGATTCCGAGGGCCAGGGTCAGGACTGCGCTGGTGCGACCGCTGCGGGCGCCACCGGCGATGCCAAGGTGGCCGTCGGTGGCCAGGTTCCACGCCTCCTCGTCCTGACGCTGCTGGGTTGGTCGGTCGCCAAGCCCCAGAGGGATGAGCGTGCTCGGTGCGGGTGCGTGACCACCCGCTGGCGGCGCCCCGAGGTCGGACAACGGGACGTAGTGCGGAAGTGGAGGCAGCCACGGTGGCGGGACCTCTCGATGGCCTGAGGCAGCCGCCACCTCCCGGGCGGCGCGGACCAAAGCGGTCAGATCGCTCTCGGTCTCACACTCCAGTGCCGGCTCCCGCACCTCCTCCGGCGCAGATGGGTCCCGGGGTCCGGTTGCCGCCATTCTCTCGACCACGCGCACCGCCAACCGCTCGCCATGGTCAGCCGGCGGGGATGCAGCGCTCACCTGCGCCGACTGGATCTCCACCAGCTGGTCCCCGGCTCCTCGGACGTAGCCGCGGCCCGGGAGCCGGGCGCTGATGAGGGCGGCCTCCGGGGCGTCCAGGGCGACTTCCAGCTGCAGGCGTTCGCCCAGCTCGTGCAGACGGCGACCGGCTTGTCGGGCGTGCGCGACGTGCGGTTCCGCATCGGCGGCGCGCCGATCGACGCGCCCACCGACGCCGGCGTGTCGAGTGAGCCGGTCACCCGCGACGACTACGCGTCGTTGGCACCCGCTGGCGGGTAAGACACCCGGGTGAGGTTCTCTGACGAAGCCGTCCTCCGGTTGATCGTCGCCGTCGCCCTCGGGGCGGTCATCGGCGCCGAGCGCGAGACGAGCGAGCAACCGGCCGGGCTGCGCACGCACATCGCCGTCGCCGTCGGCGCCTGCCTGTTCGGCGTCATCTCCACCCTCGGTTTCGAGGAGTTCGACGTCGCGCGCTCGCGCACGAACGTGCAGGTCGACGTGACGCGCGTCGCGTCGCAGGTCGTCGTCGGGATCGGCTTCCTCGGCGCCGGCATCATCTTCCGGCAGGGCACGATCGTCCGGAACCTGACGACGGCCGCATCGCTGTGGGTCACCGCCGCCATCGGGCTCACGTGCGGCGTCGGTGACCTCGGCACGGCGGCGGTGGCGACCGGGATCATGCTCGTGGCGCTCGTGGCCCTGCTGCCCCTGCGCAACTGGTT
>CALMNV010000122.1 GCA_937873285.1 uncultured Intrasporangium sp.
AACAGCGCGGCTGGCGAGGTGTCAGGTCGACGACGTCGACCTGTTCGACCTCGCCCATGACTACGCGACACCGTCGGCAGGCGGCCAGTGGCAGGCCCTGGTGCCGGCGCGGCCCGGGCTGCCGAGCACCTACTACGTCCGGCTCGACCGGCATCCCCGGCACTGGCCCCGCCTCCGGCTGCTGTCCGAGGGCCCCGCCCGCGAGGAGGTCCTGAGCCTGCCGTGGCGGCACCGCCTCGACCTGCACCGGGCCAGGATCTGCGACGTGCTGCCCGACGGCCTGCGCGTCCCGACGCTGCACCACGTCGAGCGGTTCGACGACGACCACGTGGGCCTGTGGTGGGAGCTCGTGCGCGACCGCGGCGGACGATGGTCCGACGACGAGCTCGGCAGGGCGGCATACCTGCTCGGCCGCCTGGCCGCCCGGCGACGGGAGGGAGCCGAGGTCAACCACGCCTTGCCGGCGTACGAGTGGGACGGCGGCTCAGCCGTGCGGAGGCAGCTCGAGCAGGTGCTGGCGACGCGGCTGCCCCGCCTGCGGGACGACGGGACCTGGCAGCACCCGGCCGTCGAGGACGCGCTGACCGCCAGCGGTGACACCCGCCTGCGCCACGACCTCCTCCAGCTGTCCGACGCCCTACCGGCGGTGGTGGACAGACTCGACCGCCTGCCCCAGACGTATGCCCACGGTGACGCGGCCCCCCGCAACCTGCTCCGGCCTCCGCAGGAGCCGGACACCGTCGTGGTCACCGGGTGGGGCCTGCCCTGCCTGTATCCCGTCGGCTACGACGTGGCGACGCTGCTCGTCGGGCAGGCCGAGGACGGTCTCGTCGATGCCGCCGAGCTGGCCCGGCTGGCCACCGTCGTGTGCGACGGCTACCGCATGGGTCTCGAGGAGGAGGGGTATGCCGCGTCGGCCGAGCAGGTCGGCCACGGCTTCCTCGGGACCCTCCTCCTGCGCTACGCCTTCTGGCAGCTGCCCGTCGAGGCGCTGCGGGCCAACCTGCCGCCGACGGTCTTCGTCCGCGTGCGCCGGCGCCTCGCCCTGAGCCGCGCCGTCGTCGACCTGGCGGCCGCACCTGCGCGCCCCGCGCCGGACGGGCGCTCCGCTGGGCTCGCGCCGCAGGCCCCTATACCACACTCGCATTCCTGAGTACGTTGAAGGGTGGCGCTTCGCAAGGGGCGGGCGCACTGTCTCGGGGGGTTTCCCATGCGAAGGTTGTTGGCGTGCGCCGCCGCGGTGGCGTTGAGCTCGAGTGCACTGGTGGTCGGGGCGGGAAGCGCAGGGGCTTCACCGTCGCGTGCCGCCTCATCGGTGTCCGTCGTCGGGGACGGCAGCCGAGTCACGATCAACCGCAGCTGGGCCCCGGAGGGGGTCATCCGCTTCCGGGTCAGCAGCACGGCGGCCACGCCCGGTCTCGGCAGCGACGTCGTGATGTTCAAGCCCAAGGACCACGTCAACGTGGCCACGATCATGGCGGACTTCCGCGACGAGTTCGCGCAGACGCACATCCGCGTCCTCGCCGACGCCGACGCGGGCGAGATGGCGGGCATCCTGGAGGGGCTCGGGGAGCGCGCCCGGGCCTTCCTGGACGGCGAGGGGATCGAGGTCGAGCGGCAGCACGTCGCCTACCGGGCGGACATGCGCTACCACCGGCAGGGGTACGAGATCCC
>CALMNV010000123.1 GCA_937873285.1 uncultured Intrasporangium sp.
CACGAGCCGGACCACCTTGGCCCCCGTATGCCGCCGAGGGAACTCGAGCAGGTGCCGCGCGCTCGCGCCGGTGAACGAGTAGATGGTCTGCGCGGGGTCGCCGACGACGGTCACGTCCTGCCGCTCCCCCAACCAGAGGTCGAGCAGCCGCTGCTGCAGCAGGTTGACGTCCTGGTACTCGTCGACGACGAAGTGGCGGTACTGCCCCCGCACCGCGCGAGCGATGTCGTCGCGGTCCGCCAGGATCGCGACGGTCAGGAGGAGGACGTCCTCGAAGTCGATGACGCCCCGCGCCTGCTTCACCTCGTCATACGCCTCGAGGAGCCTGGCCATACCGGTCAGGTCGACGCCGGGAGGCTCCCGCCGCGCCGCTCCAGCGGTGGCGGCATACGACTGCGGCGTGAGCAGGTTGACCTTGGCCCACTCGATCTCCGCGGCCAGGTCGCGCAGGGTCGTGCGGTCGAACCGCAGGCGCAGGCGACTGGCGGCCTCGGCCACCAGTGGCGCTTTGGAGGTGCTGACCTCCGGCGCCGCACCCCCGACCGCCTGGGGCCAGAAGTAGTGGAGCTGGCGCAGCGCCGCGGAGTGGAAGGTCCGCGCCTGCACGCCCTGCACGCCGAGCCCGCGCAGCCGGGTCCGCAGCTCCCCGGCGGCGCGGGCCGTGAACGTCAGCGCGAGCATCCGCTGCGGCTGGTGCGTCCCGGAGTGCACGGCATACGCGATGCGGTGGGTGATCGCTCGGGTCTTGCCGGTGCCGGCACCGGCCAGGACGCACACCGGCCCGGGTGGCGCGGCAGCGACCTCGCGCTGCTCCGGGTCGAGGGCGTTGAGCAGGTCGTCGGACGCGGTCAGGGCTTGCCTCCCTCGCCGCGTTCGCTCCGCTGGCGCGCCTGCAGCTGCGCGGCGTGGTCGGGAACGTAGGTCTGGGACTCCATCGGCGGGCGCACGTAGCCGCGAGCCGGGGGGCGCTCGGGAATCGCAGGCAGGGACGGCTCGATGGCCTCGTGGGGGACCGACGTGAGGAGGTGGTGCATGACGTTGATCCGCGCGGCGCGCTTGTCGTCGGACTCGACGACGAACCACGGTGCCCACGGCTTGTCGGTGGCCTGCATCATCCGGTCCTTGGCCTGCGAGTAGTCCTCCCAGCGGGTGATCGACTCGAGGTCCATCGGCGAGAGCTTCCATCGGCGCATCGGGTCCTTGGCCCGCGAACGGAACCGCTTCTGCTGCTCGACGTCGGAGACGGAGAACCAGTACTTGCGCAGCAGGATGCCGTCGTCGACGAGCATCCGCTCGAACAGCGGGGCCTGCACGAGGAACCGCTCGTACTGCGCGTCGGTGCAAAAGCCCATGACCCGCTCGACGCCCGCCCGGTTGTACCAGGACCGGTCGAACAGCACGATCTCTCCGGCCGAGGGGAGGTGCTCGATGTAGCGCTGGAAGTACCACTGGGTCCGCTGCCGCTCGCTCGGCGCGGGCAGCGCCGCGATGCGCGCCCAGCGGGGGTTGAGGTACTCGGAGATCCGCTTGATGGCCGAGCCCTTGCCCGCCGCGTCCCGGCCCTCGAAGACGACGACGACCCGCTGACCCGTCGCGCGGCCATACTCCTGGAGGGTCACCAGGCCGGCCTGCAGGCGACGCAGCTCCTCCTCGTAGAGGGGCAGGTCCATCCGGTCCGTCCCGCCGGCCGTGTGCTTGCCCATGGCACCATCTTCGCATCGACCCATTCCCTCCACGGCAAGGAAGCAGCATGAAGCGGGCCATCCCCGAGCGCGGCTCGATCACGATGTTCACGACGGTCTGGTGTGGCTACTGCGCCCGCCTCAAGAGCCAGCTGCGACGTGAGGGGATCCCCTTCACCGAGGTCGACCTCGACGCCCACCCCGAGCACGCCGACTTCGTCGAGGAGGTCAACGGCGGCAACCGGACGGTCCCGACGGTCCTGTTTCCCGACGGCTCGGCGGCGACGAACCCGTCGCTGGCGCAGGTGCGCGAGCGCCTCGCGGGGTGAGCTGTGAGGACCGGAGCCTCACGCCCCCGGTGCGACCGCCTCGACCGGCTCCCCGAGCCAGTGCTCGATGATGCGGCGGGCGATGGAGATGCCTGACGGCACCTGGATCGCGCCGCGGCGCAGCAGGGCGACATATCCGGCGCGGGTGACCCAGCGCGCCTCGGCGATCTCGGTGGGGTCGAGGCGCAGCTGCGTCTGACTGGTGCGCGACTCGTAGCCGACCATCACCGAGGACGGGAAGGGCCAGGGCTGGTTGCCGAGATAGCGCACCTCGTCGAGCGCCAGGCCGACCTCCTCGGCGACCTCGCGTGCGACGGCGGCCTCGAACGACTCCCCCGGCTCGACGAAGCCGGCCAGGACGGAGAACCGCCCCTCCGGCCAGCCGGGCGAGCGGGCCAGCAGCAGCCGGTCGTCGGGGTCGAGCACGGACATGATGACCGCGGGGTCCGTGCGGGGGTAGTGCTCGCTGCCGTCGGCGGGGCAGCGCCGCACCCAGCCGGCCTGTTCCGGCACCGTCCGCCTCCCGCACCGGGGGCAGCGGGGGTGGACGGCGTGCCAGTTGGCGAGCGCCACGGCGGTCGTGCAGATGCCGGCATCCCGGTCGCCCAGCGCGTCGCCGACCTCGCGCAGGGTGAGCCAGCTCGGTGGCCCGAGCGACTCGTCGGCGGCCCCGATGCAGGCCAGGTATGCCGTGCCGCCGCGGTCGCGGCCGAGGTGGACGACGAGCCGGCTGGCGTCCTGCTCGGTCGGGGCGCGGAGGGCGAGGCGGGGGCCGTCGCGGTGCGGGTGCACAGGCAGCAGCGCACCCCGGACGTCGAGGACCCGGGTGGCGGGGTCCCGCAGGAGGGCCGCGACGACGAGCGGGTCGCGACGCTCGTGACCGACCCGGTCGAGGGTCCCCCGGGACAGGGCCAGATCCCGGAGAATGTCGTGCGTCGTGGCCACCGTCCCACCCTAGGCGGGCCACTCGACCTACGGTGGACGGGTGACCCGCAGCCCACTTTTCCTGGCCGCCCTCGCCAGCTCGGCGGTGCCGGGCCTCGACCCTGCCACCGTCGCCGGAGTGCCGGTGCGGGCGGGCGACCCCTACGAGGTGGCCCGAATCACCGACAGCCAGGACCGGCGGTGGGTGATCAAGGCGCCCCGCACGCAGGCGGCCGGGGCCACGCTCGAGGGGATCACCAGCCTGTCCACGCTCGTCGGCCGCCGTCTCGACGTCGCGATCCCCATGGTCCGTGGCCACGTTGTCGTGCCCGAGGGGCGCGCCGTGGTGTATCCACGGGTGCCGGGCCGGCCGCTTCGCTTCGCCCGCCTGCCCGCCGGGCCAGGGCTCGCCGGTGAGGTGGGCCGGGTGCTCGCGCACATCCACAACGTCGACATCGCCCTTCTGGAGGAGGCGGACCGGCCGGTCTACGACGCGCAGAGCCACCGGTCGCGTCGCCTGGCCGAGCTGGATCGTGCCGCCGCGACCGGACACGTGCCGACCGGCCTGCTGGCCCGGTGGGAGCGCTCGCTCGAGGACGTCTCGCTGTGGCGCTTCGCCCCGACAGCGGTGCATGGCACCTTCACCGGGGACAACGTGCTCGCCGTGTTCGACGACGAGTCCGATGCTGCGACCGGCCACGTGCGGGGGGTGCTGGCCTGGGAGCAGTCCCGGGTGGCCGACCCGGCCGACGACCTCGCTGCCTTGGTGGCCGAGGCGCCTGCCCCCGCCCTCGACGCGGTGCTCGAGGCCTACGCCCAGTCTCGGCTGGAGCGGCCCGATGCCAACTTCGTCACCCGGGGTCGGCTGGCGGCCGAGATGTCCGGCGTCACCCGACTGCTCGCCGCGCTGGCGGCGGGTGAGCAGGCGCTCGTCGAGCGGCTGACCGACGAGCTGCGCTCCCTCGACGAGCGCATCTACGCCGAGGAGGAGGCCCGAGCTCGCGAGGTCTCAGCCCAGCGCGCGCGTGCCGAGGCCGACCGAGCCCGACGACAGACCGAAGCCGACCAGCACGCCGCCGCTCGGCAGGCGCTGCCCGAAGACGCCACCGCGCCGCACAAGCCGTTCCTGCCCAGAGCCCGTGCGGGCGAGCCGGCCGACCACAGCGCTGACCACCGCGCTGACCACCGCGCTGACCACCGCGTCGACGACCGCGCTGACCACCGCGCTGACGATCGGGCTCGCGGTCAGGCGCGCGATGAGGCGACCACGATCCTGGCGCCGCGGCGCCCTGGACCGCAGCCGCCAGACGCAGCGACGCTGGCCGCCGCGGACGGCGCCCCCGGGGGCGACGGGCCGCCCTCGGTGCCCGACCGCGGATCCACTGCGGGTGGTGACGGCGGGGCGGCGGCCCAGCCTGCGTCCGCGGAGACGAGGGAGCGCGACGCCGATGCCGACGACGGCGAGAGCGGCGTGCTCGACCTGCACGAAGGCGCCTCCGCGTTCGTGCCGGTGAAGCCGTCGCGGGGCGACACCTCCAAACCCGCCTGAGCTCCTGCGCCGCCCCGCCTGCCCGTCCAGGCACCCGGCTGCCTGGACGGGCAGCCGACCGCCCGGGTCCCCGGCTGCCCGTCCGGGCGCGGCAGCCGGCGAGCTCAGCCCGGCACGGCGGCGAGCAGGCGGACCAGCTCCTCCTCGCCGGGCACGCGGTGCCGCACGGTGAGGCCCTGCCCCGCGTAGTAGAAGGCGGCGTCGACCCGGTCGATGTCGACATCCCGCAACCGGGCGTAGGCCACGGCATACGTGTTCAGCTGCAGCGCTCGCACCGCCGCCTCGCGGCCGGTGGGCGCAGGACCGGTCTTCCAGTCCACGACCGTCCATCCGCCGTCGCCCCGCGGGAAGACGGCGTCGATGCGGCCGCGCACGGCGATGCCGTCGAGCACCGTCTCGACCGCCAGCTCGATCTCCTCCGGCACCCTGTCGGCCCACTCGCTGGCGAGAAAGAGCTGCTTCATGCGAGCGAGGGCGGAGGCGTCTGCGGGCTCCTCATCGGCGCTGCCGGGCAGCTCGAGGACATCGACGATCGTGGCTCGGGCGTAGTGCTCCTCGACCCAGGCGTGAAAGGCGGTTCCCTGCCTCGCGGCAGGGGCCGGCGCCAGGGGCATGGGTCGCCGCAGCGTCGCTGCGAACTCGTGCGCATCGCGCGCCAGAGCGAGCACAGCCGACGCGGACAGGTGCCGGGGCACGTCGACCACCGCCTCGACGGGCGCGTGGCGCGCATCGCGCTCGGCGAGGAGGAGCTGCAGGTCGCTGTGGCGGGGGTCGCCGGAGGGCGAGGACTCTGCGTCGGCAGCTGCCAGCGCGACGACGCGGTCGACGACGTCGAGCAGCCTGGCGCGCCTGCTCGCCATCGGGTCGCAAGGCCACGGCGCGGACTGGCCGTCGGCGAGGAAGGGGTTGCTCGGGGCCACCAGTGTGCCCCGAGGACCGTCGACCGGGTCCGGGCGCTCGGCGTGCACGCTGGTCGTCACGCGGTCGGGCAGGGCGGTGACCACCTCGGTGAGGAACCGGGACGGCACGGCGAGGCTCTTGCGGGTCGCGCCCCAGAAGTGCGTCGACAGCAGCAGCTCGGACCGGGCCCGGGTGAAGGCGACGTAGGCCAGGCGGCGCTCCTCGGCCAGGGCATGGTCTCCGCCCGCGACGGCGAACGCCTCGATGGCGCGCGAGAGCACCCTGCGGTCGGGAGCTCCGCGCCAGTCGATCCTCGGCAGCCCGTCCCGGTCACCGCGCAGCTCGTAAGGCACCGCGTCGATCCCGGTGAGCCAGCCCTTGTCCGTGGGGGTGCCGGTCAGCCGCCACTCGTCGTCCACGAGGCTCACTGCGGACGCGGAGTGGTCGGGAAACACTGACTCGACGAGGCAGGGGACCGCGACGACGTCCCACTCCAGGCCCTTGGCCGCATGCACCGTGAGCACCTGGACGGCCTCACTGTCGGACTCCACGTGGCCGACGTCGAGGCCGCGCTCCTGCTCCCGGGCAGCGTCGAGCCAGGCGAGGAAGCCCGCGAGCGTCGGGCGGTCCGAGCTGGCGGCATACCTCGCAGCAACGTCGGTGAAGGCGTCGAGGTGCACCCGGGCCGTGGAGTCGGTGTGCTCGGGGCGCGCAAGCACCTCGATGTCGAGCCCGAGGGCACGCTCCGCCTCCGTGACGAGGTCGACGAGCGGAAGGGCCGTGAGACGCCGCAGAGAGCGGACCACCTCGGCGAGCGCCGTGAGGCGCAGCCGCGCGGTCTCACCGATCCGGGCCCCGGAGCGGGACACCCAGCCAGGCGGCGGCAGCTCGTCGATCGCCTCGACGAGGGCCGCCTCGTCGGCGCTCTCGGGGGCGAGGTCGGAGACGGCCTCCGGGACCTCGGCGCCGCCCGGCCCTGCAACGTCGAGCGGCAGCACGGCCTGGGCCGCTCCCGCGTGCCCCGGGCGCCACGGTCGGTGGTGCAGCTCACGCGCCCAGGCCCACAGCCCGTCCAGGTCAGCGGGACCGAGCCGCGCGAACGGGCCGACCAGCAGGCGCAGCAGCCGGTCCCCGCGGCTCGGGTCCTGCACGACCTCGAGCACGGACACCAGGTCGCCCACCTCCGGGGTGAGCAGCAGGCCGCCGAGGCCGACGACCTCCACGGGGAGCCCCTGCTCCCGGAGCGCCTCGATGGCGAGCGGGAAGTGCGCTCGCCGCCGGCACAGCACTGCCGCGGACCGGCCGGTGCGCCGACCGCTCGGGGTGTGCCAGTGCGTTGCGACCCACTGGGCGACGTGGCGCATCTCCTCAGCAACGGTGCCCAGCCGGGCGACGGTGATGCTGCCCGCGCCGGCGTCCGGTCGGGGCGTCAGCGGCGCGACGTTGTCCGCGTGCAGGGCGCCGGCGGTGACGTTGGCCGCGTCGAGGATGGCTCGGTCGTTGCGCCAGCTCGTCGACAGCGGCAGCACGTCAGCGGGACCGGCCTGATCGCCGAACTGGCCCGGAAACCGGGCCAGCGTCGTCGCGCTGGCGCCGCGCCAGCCGTAGATGGACTGGTTGGGGTCGCCCACA
>CALMNV010000124.1 GCA_937873285.1 uncultured Intrasporangium sp.
GCTCCCGCTCCACCCCGGCGAGCTGGTCCGGCCCCGCGGCATACATGCTTGCCTCGGCCGGGACGAAGAGGTTGACGCCGAAGGGCCGTGACGTCGACGCCCACACCTCGGCGATCTGCGCGGCGAGCGCGCCCGCCGGCAGGTAGCCACCGGCGAGGAAGCCCAGGCCACCGGCCTCGCCGACGGCGGCGACCAGCTCGGGGGTGCTCGGGCCCCCGGCCATGGGAGCCGCGACGACCGGGGTGTCCAGCGTGCTGATCACCATTGCAGCCACGCTACTCCGGTCGGCGGCGTCACCGGGCTCGGACCACGCGTCCCTCGTCCCACACCGGCTCCGTCGACTCGTGCACGTTGCCGTCGGCGCCGAAGACGAGGTAGCGGTCGAAGCCGCGGGCGAACCACCGGTCGTGGGTCACCGCGACGACGGTCCCTGCGAAGCGCTCGAGCCCCTCCTCCAACGCCTCCGCCGACTGGAGGTCGAGGTTGTCGCTCGGCTCGTCGAGGAGCAGCAGCGTCGCACCGGACAGCTCGAGCAGCAGGATCTGGAAGCGGGCCTGCTGGCCGCCGGAGAGCGACTCGAACCGCTGCTCGCACGACCGGGCCAGCTCGTAGCGGTCGAGCGCGCGCGCCGCCTCCTCGCGTGGCCGGCCCTCCCGGTGCTCGTCGCCCCGGTGCAGGATCTGCAGCAGCGTGCGTCCGGCGAGCGCCGGGTGCTCGTGGGTCTGGGCGAACCAGCCGGGCCGCACGCGCGAGCCCAGCCGCACGACGCCGGTGTGCGCGACCGGCTGCGGCACGACGTCACCGACCGGCCGGTGCTCCGGCTCGGGGTCCGTGCCGCCCGCGGCGAGGAGGCGCAGGAAGTGCGACTTGCCCGACCCGTTGGAGCCGAGCACCGCGACCCGCTCGCCATACCAGACCTCCACGTCGAAGGGACGCATCAGGCCGGTGAGCTCCAGCCGCTCCGCGACGACCGCGCGCTTGGCGGTGCGGCCGCCGGTGAGGCGCATCGACACCCGCTGCCGCATGGGAGTCGCCTCCGGCGGACCAGCGGCCACGAACTTCGCGAGCCGCGTCTGCGCCGCCTGGTAGCGCGAGGCCATGCCGTCGTTGTAGGCAGCCTTCTGCTTGTAGAGCAGCACGAGCGCCTTGAGCTTGGCGTGCTCCTCGTCCCAGCGCCGGCGCAGCTCGTCGAGCCGGGAGTTGCGCTCCTCCCGGGCGGCGGCATACGAGGAGAATGTGCCGGGATGCACCCACAGGGTGGCGCCCGCCGTCCCCGGCTCCAGCGTGGCGATCCGGGTCGCGACGCGGTCGAGCAGCTCCCGGTCGTGGCTGACGAACAGGACCGTCTTGGGCGAGGCGACGAGGGCCTCCTCCAGCCAGCGCTTCGCCGGCACGTCGAGGAAGTTGTCCGGCTCGTCGAGCAGGAGCACCTGCTCGGGGCCGCGCAGCAGCGCCTCGAGGACGAGCCGCTTCTGCTCTCCCCCGGAGAGGGTGGCAACGGCACGCCACTGGGCCCGCTCGTAGGGGATCCCGAGCGCTGCGACGGTGCACTGGTCCCAGACCGTCTCCTGCTCGTAGCCGCCGGCCTCGCCCCAGTCGACCAGGGCCTGGGCATAGGCCACCTGGTCCGCCTCGGAGTCGCGCTCCATCATGAGCGCCTCGGTGCGCTCGATCTCGCGCGCCGCCAGGCGGATCCGCTCCGGGGCGACCGACACGAGCAGGTCGCGCACCGACGACTCGTCGTGCACCCGCCCGATGAGCTGCCGCATGACCCCGAGGCCGCCGGAGCGGGTGACAGCGCCCTCGTGCACCGGCAGGTCGCCGGCCACCACCAGCAGCAGCGTCGTCTTCCCGGTGCCGTTCGGCCCGACGAGGGCGACCTTGGCGCCCTCACCGACGCGGAGGGAGACCTCGCGCAGGAGCGGACGGCCGTCGGGGAGCGACAGGGCGATGGAGCTGACGTCGAGGTGTCCCACGGACGACAAGCCTCACGTATGCCGCCGGGCCCTGTCACGCGGTTATGCCGGGTGGGACGTCAGCCGGGCGAGCGGCGGGCTCGGGCCTGCTCCGCCCGGGCGGCGAGGTCGGCGTCGGCGGGGTAGGCGACCTGCTCCAGCCTCAGGCCGTGGGCCGGGAGGACGAGCACCTCTGAGGCTCGGACGCCCCGCTGCTGCACTGTTGCCGGCCATCCCGCGTCGCGGCGGCCCTCCCCCACGGCGACAAGCGCACCGACGAGCGAGCGCACCATGGAGTGGCAGAACGCGTCGGCGCGCACCGTCGCGGCCAGCACGCCGTCGTCGAGGCGCGACCAGGACAGCTCGCGCAGGGTGCGCACGGTCGTGGCCCCCTCGCGCCGCCGGCAGAACGCGGCGAAGTCCTTCAGGCCGAGCAGGTGGGCCGCCGCGGCGTCCATCCGCGCCACGTCGAGCGGGCGGCGCCACCACGTCGTGTCCCACCGACGCAGCGGGTCCCGCTCGGCGTCAGGGTCGGCGATCCGGTAGAGATAGCGGCGCTCGGTCGCGGAGAACCGGGCGTCGAAACCGGCCGGTGCCGCCGCCACCCGCCGGACCACCACATCGGCAGGCAGCAGGCCGGAGAGCCGGGCGAGGGCAGCAGCGCCAGGGGCCCGGCCCGACCGACCCGGCACGGCGG
>CALMNV010000125.1 GCA_937873285.1 uncultured Intrasporangium sp.
GCTCAACGGGGCGCACCTCGTCGTCTCGGCGCTGGCCTTCCTCGTGCTTCCGCCGGGCCCGCTCGTCTACCTCGGCCTCATCGCCGCCGAGCTCGTCGTCTTCGCCGTGGCCCTGCAGCGCAGCCTCGGCCACTGGCGCACGTCGGAGTACGCGCTCTTCTGGCGGCACGCCACCGCGTGGGGACCCCGCCGCCACCCGCCCGCCGCTTCCTGCCTCGCGCGCCTCGTGCGCACGTCCACACCTACTTCGCCCAGCTGACCCCGGCGGCAGCGGCCGCCACCGAGGAGACCTCCATGCTTCTTCCCGCCACCGCAGCAGACGTCCAGCAGCGCGCCGACGACGGCGCCCACCACCACGTCGTCCACGTCGCCGACCGCGAGGCCTACCCGGTCGTCGACGTCGCCATCGTCGCCGAGTCCACCTACCCCTATCTCAAGGGCGGCGTCTCGGCCGTGGTCCACGACATCGTCCAGGGCAACCAGGACCTGACGTTCGGGATCATCCACATCACCTGGGACTCGTCCTCGCCCAGCGCCGACCTCTACGGCATGCCGGCCAATGTCAAGTGGGTCCGGCCCGTCTACCTCAGCATGACCGAGCACGAGGAGGACTTCCGCCGGCTCACCCCGGGCGACCTGGGCCTGCGCGCCAAGGGCCGACGCGCACTGGCCGAGCGGCTGCTCGATGCCCTCGAGTCCGTCGTGGCAGGCGACCCCCACCCGCTGTGGGAGCTCTACGACGAGGGGATGAACCCCCGCACCCGCAGCTACCCGCTGTGGGCGCTGCTCGGCAGCAAGGAGTTCATGGTCGCGGTCCGCGACCGGCTCGCGGTGCTCGGACTGCCGCTCGTCGACACCTTCTGGCTGCTGCGCGAGTTCTTCTCCCTGGGCGCCGCGGTGCTCGGCGAGGACCTGCCGAGGGCGCGCGTCTACCATGCCCACACGACGGGCTACGCCTCGCTACTCGGGGCAGCCGCCGCCCGGCAGAACGGGACGAAGTTCCTGCTGACCGAGCACAACCTCTATGTCCGCGACACCGTCAACTTCATGCTCGGCCGGAGCATGGCGCTGACGCTGAGCGCCAACGACTGGCGGGAGTTCGACGTCACCCCCCAGGAGCGGGCGTGGATGGCCTGGTGGATCGAGATGGGAAGGTTCTGCTACCCCTCGGCGGAGGTGATCACCTATCTCTACCCGCTGGCCATCACCGAGGCCGCCGACCTCGGCGCCCCCGTGGAGCGCAGCGTCGTCATTCCCAACGGGATGACGATCGAGGCCTTCCGCGACGTCTATGACCGGCGCATGCGGATGCTGCCCGAGGTCGTCTCGGCCGGCCCGGAGCGCACCTGGCGGCTTGTCTACATCGCCCGGATCGTGCCGATCAAGGGGCTGTCCGACCTCATCTCGAGCATCGCGCTCCTCGTCGAACGCGGCGTGAGAAACCTGCACCTCGACATCCTCGGCCCGACCGACCACCACCCGGACTACTACCGGATGTGCCGGGAGAAGGCGCGGACCCTCGGGGTGGAGGACTACCTGACCTTCCGGGGCACGGTCAACGTCCGAGAGCTGCTCGGCGAGTTCGACCTGCTCGTCCTGCCGAGCTACAACGAGGGGCAGCCGATCGTCGTCCTCGAGGCGATGACGGCCGGCATCCCCACCGTGGGGACGACGGTCGGCGGCATGGCCCAGCTCATCGACGACCCGCTGACCACGCCCGGCGGACGGACCATCGACGCGTGTGGACTGCTCGTCGTGCCCGACTACGTCAGCGGCATGGCGAACTCCCTGCAGACCCTGATGGGAGACCCGCAGATGTACGAGCGGTTCTGCCACAACGCCCGGGCCCGGGTGGAGAACTTCTTCCAGCTCGAGGACGCGATGGGGGCCTACAACCACCTCTACCGCGAGCTCGGCGGTCTCGAGGTCTCCAGCCTCGACGAGCCGGGGTCGACGGTGCCCGTGGCCCCGCCCGCGCACCCCGGCGGACCGCGTGGCACCGAGGCGCGCGACGCCACGGACCTGCGCGCCCGGCAGGAGCTCGAGGCGAGGGCACACCGGGGGGCGGGTCGCCGGGGCCGGCATCGCAGGCTGCCCGTCGGCCGGCTCCGGTGAAGGCCCTCAGCCGGCCGCCGGCGTGACGAGGACCGACTGCCCCAGGTCGTTGGTGCCGGCACTCGCCTGCCAGACGCCGGCGTTGGCGAGCTGGATGGCGTAGGCGGGGTTCCTCGCCAACCGCGGGGAGGAGTCGGGCAGGGCGAGCGCGAGCCGGTAGCGGTCCGGCGTGGCGGGCGCCCGGACCGTCACCGCGAACGTCACCGTGCTGCCTGGCGCCACCCGCCGCACGTCGAGCGGCAGCGGGACCCTCGTGGCGGTCCGGAGGCCGCGCAGGACGAGGTAGGCCGGGCGGGCACGCAGCGCGGCGGCATACCCGTCGTTGCGCAGCGTGAGGCGCACCGTCATCCGCTCGCCGGCGGGCACCCTGACGGGAACGCGGCTCTGCGTGAGCGCCAACCGGTAGCCGAGACGCCGGCGCACCTCGGCCCGGCCCTGCGCCCCCCAGGACAGCAGCACGGAGCGGTGGTAGTCGGCGTTGAGGAAGGTGTATCGGTATGCCGCCAGCTCGCGGCTCGCCGAGGGCCACGCGGACCGGCTGCCGTTCGGCGCGCAGGTCTCCCCGCCGAGCACGACCGAGCGCGTCTGGGCGGCGAGCCAGGCGCGGTCGGTGGGCGCGGCGAACGTGCCGTAGTCGTCCGTGCCGGCGAGGAAGCAGTCGTTGTGGATCCCGACGCGGGCCGCCCGCGCCGGCCCGCTGCCTGCGGCTGCGGCCCGACCTCCGCTCTGGTCGGTGCCCTCGCCCAGCAGGCGCTGCTTGATGGCGGGGTAGCGCACCTGCACGGGGATCGTGGCGGCCGTGGAGTCGAGCAGGGCCGTCAGCACGGCGGAACGCGCGGCCCAGTCCGCGTCGCTGAGCACCCATGGGCGGGCGGGGTCGCTGGCGAAGCTGCGGCTGTAGTACCACTCACCCCAGCGCCCGACGAAGCCAGCCTGCAGCGTGGCGATGACCTCGGCGTTGGCATTGAGCACCGGCGCGAGCTGGCGGATGTGCCCCACCACCCGGGCTGCCGGGGCGTCCTGGTCGGAGTCGGCCGAGTAGGCGAAGCGCAGGACGAGGCGGACCCCGGCTGCGCGGGCCGCGTCGAGGTCGGCGGCGACCGACGCGAGGTAGCGCGGGTCGATGGCGTCCTCGTCGACGAGCCGCTCGAGGTAGAAGACCCGGTAGACCAGGGTGACGCCCTCGGTGGTGCGCCACCGCGTCAGCTGCGCGACGTCGAGCGGGACCGCGCCCGAGCCGTCCTTGCGCAGGTGCGTCTCGGTGTAGTGGTAGAAGCCGCGGTCCGGGTTGGCGAGCAGCGCTGAGGAGGCAGCGTAGCGGCGGATGCTGTCATCGGCGCCCATGCCGACAGTGCCGCTGGTGCCGCTGGTGCCGCTCGTGCCGCTGGCGCCAGCCGGTGCGACCGCCGAGACGGTGACCAGCATCGCCCCGGCTGCGAGCAGAGCGGTCCTGCGCAGGGCTGTCGCGGCGCGCCGTATGCGGGCCGGACACGCGGACGACCGGGGTGACCCAGGGAGGCGCTCGGGCATGAGCAGGACCCTTCTGCACGATGGGCGGGCGGTGGACCGGACCGCTCCGCGGGCGCTACCGCGCTGCGGCGAGGATACGACCGGAGTGTCCTGTATGTCCATTTCGACGCGTGGAGCCGGCGCAACGGCCCCCCGGTCCAGCCGTTAACGTCACGCTATGCCCCGCTCCCATGCCGCCTGGATCCGTTACGGCCGTGCGCTCGACGACCGGCAGATCGAGTTCGCCATCGACCACTACGCGGTGGCCATCCTCCAGCCGTGGGAGACCGAGGCGGTGGCGCGGCTCAAGGCGGCCCGCCCCGACATGACGGTGCTGGCCTACAAGTGCCTCTCCTCGACCCGCAGCTACGAGAGCGGCCCGATCTTCACCTCCGGGGTGGACCACGAGGAGGCCGAGGAGGCGGGGGAGCACTGGTTCGCCCACCGCCCCGACGGCGCCCGGGTCGAGTGGCGCGGCTACCCCGGCCACTGGCAGATGGCGACGTGGGACCCGGACTACCGGCAGCGGTGGTGCGACAACGTGGCCGACGAGCTGGAGGGCACCCCCTGGGACGGGGTCATGGCCGACAACGACGTCTTCGACGACTACTACGGGCTGTGCCCGCCGCTCGACGGAGGCCGGGAGATGGCGGACCTGCGGGCCGCCCTGGACGCCTTCGTCCCCGAGGTCGGGCAGCGCCTGCGCTCGATCGACAAGGTCCTCGTGCCCAACATCGCCGAGTCACGCCGCGACCCCGGCCGCTGGGCCCGGCACGCGGCATACGGCGGTGGTTTCGAGGAGGGCTATCTCGCG
>CALMNV010000126.1 GCA_937873285.1 uncultured Intrasporangium sp.
GTGAGCGACAGGCTGGCAAGGTCCTGGCTGCCGGTGTTGCGCAGCGTCACCGCACGCTGCACGGTGTCACCGGGCACGAGACCGGTGGCGGCCACCGTGAGCCGGTTGGCAGGCCCCGCCGCGCCGAGCCTGACCTCGACCGTGCCGCTGCCCACCGCCTGGGTCGCCGACGTCGTCGACGTGAAGGAGCCGAACGTGCCGAGGCCCGCCACACCGGCGGCTGCCGCGACGAGGGCGACGGAGGCGAGGATCTTGACGGAGGCGGTGGTCTTCGTGGTGCGCATGGCGTGCTGATCCTTCGTCGAGCCCAGGATGCCCGGGGAGTCGGTCGCCGGCACCGTGGCTGTTCGTGCTGGCAGGACCAACAGTGCCGGGACAGTCTCAAGGAACAAGGCGGCCAGACTGCAGCAGAACCGCAAGAAACGCGCAAGATCCCCGCTTCCGGACACAGCCAGACGTATGCCGCCGCGCCTGGCGGTCATCGCCGTCCGCGAGGTGGCTCGCGGACACGCTTCACAGCGTCAGGGAGCGGTAGCCCGGCGCCTCCGTCCCGAAGGACAGGACGGTGGCCGGCCCACCGACGAACAGCGCGGTCGCCCAGACGTCGGCCCAGAGCAGCGTGGGCCCCGCCACCGTCACCGACCCCACCCGCCCGACCATGGCGCCGGTGGCCGGGTCGTAGAGGTGAGCGCCCCGCGCCGCCGTCCCCGACGTGGCGATCGCACCGCTCGTGACGGACAGGGTGGCGGCGATGCGTGAACGGTCACCCGGGTCCTCGATCCCCACCCGCCAGGTCACCGCTCCCGGATCGGAGGCCGGCAGGTCCGGCGCCGCATCGACGAGCACGTCACCACCGGCGTTGATGCAGAAGGAGACCCGAGACAGCTCCCGCAGCGCGCCGGCCGCCCGGTCGACAGCCCAGCCCTTGACCAGCCCCGTCGGGTCGAACCCAAGGCCGCCGTCCCCCTCCGGCAGCAGCGTGGTGAAGGCACCGGCGGTGCGTCGCGCGGCCTCCTCCCCGATGGCGAGCGCCTCGCCGACGAGCGGGTGGCACTGCTGCAGGGTCAGCTCACCCCGGCGCAGCCGCAGCACGTCCGAGTCGGCGCGATACGTCGAGAAGATCCGATCCATCTCCCGCAGCACGTCGAAGGTTGCCGACACGGCACGCGCGGCGCGGAGGGAGGAGACGTCGTCACCGCGCAGGTGGATGCTGACCGGCATACCCATGACGTGCTCGACCCAGGCCTTGCGGGGCAGCACGTCGCGGGCCACGTCGCCCGCGCTCACTGGTGGGAGCGGTCGATGGCAGACTGGAGGGACTGCACGTAGCCGTCGTAGGTGTACGTCGCGCCGGAGACCACGTCGATGGTCGCCGACTGGGCGGTCACGGCCTCCTCGTTGTAGACGGGGACGGCCTGGCTGTTGATCATCTGGTCCCGCCCGCTGCCCGAGGGCGCCTGAAGAGCGTCGGCGCTCGTGATCCTGCCGTTCTGGAGCGTGATCTGCACCTGCACGGGCCCGTAGGGAGTCATCACCGGGTCCCCCGCCACGGTCTTCGGTGCGGTGGAGCCCGATGGCGACGAGGGGGCCGACGGCTTGCTCGACGAGCCTGCCGGCGCACCTCCCGGCGCCTGCGCCGGCTGCGGCTGCTGACCCGGGCTCACGCCGGCTGCCGGGCCGTTCGCCTGCTGCGAGGTGCCGGCAAGTCGACGGGTGTCGGCCGTGGCGACCGGTTGGGAGGAGCGAGAGGTGTTGTAGCTGAAGAGCAGGACGAGCACGGTGAGGGTGCTCATCGCCCAGGTGACGATGCGCCGCATGAGAGGCTCCTTGGTCGCGCAGGGCGGGTCGGTCGATGGGGCGGTCAGTAGCTGAAGCGCTCGGAGTGCACAGCCTCGGCGGGCACCCCCGCAGCGCGTGCGGCCTGCTGGACCGCGTCCATCCAGGGCGGATGGCCGCAGACGAAGACGTCACGGTCGGCCACGTCGGGCGCGATCCGGAGCAGGGCCTCGGCGTCGTCGAGGTGGCCCAGCTGCGCGGGCAGCCAGCTGGCCCGTTCGCGGTTGCGGTGCCCCACGACCGCGACGACCTTGGCCCCCTTGTCCTGGGCGAGGTCCAGCAGCTCGTCGGTGAGGACCAGGTCGTCCTGCCTGCCGACGCGGTAGACGAGGACCGTGTCCTCCCGCCCCGCCGGCAGCTCCTCGAGAAGGGCCCGCATCGGGGTGATGCCGATGCCGGCGCCGACGAGCAACGTCTTGCGCCTGACCTTCGCACCGGCATGGAGCCGGCCGTAGGGCCCCTCGATGAGCACCCTGGTCCCGGGTCGAAGCGTGCGCAGCCGGTCGGAGCCGGGGCCGACCGCCTCGCCCGTGATCCGCAGCGTCCGCCCGTCGGGAGCGGCAGACAGCGAGAAGGGCTTGGCCCGGCTGGCGCCCGGCCCGTCGAGGAAGCGCCACTGGAAGAACTGGCCAGCGCGCACCGGCAGCCGGTGGAGTGAGCGGCCGGCCATGACGACGGTCGTGACGCTCGGGGACTCGACGACGACGTCTGCGACGACCAGGCGGTGCCGCGCCGAGCGCAGGGCCGGAAGGAGCAGGCGGAAGGCGAGGACGGCGCCCAGCGCCGCGGCATACAGCCCCCACCAGAACGCGGTGGCGACGGCACTGGAGCGGAAGTCCAGACCGGTCCACAGCTGGTGCGGCAGCGCGAGACCGGCGCCGAGGTAGGCGTAGAGGTGCAGCAGGTGCCAGGACTCGTAGCGCAGCCGGGTCCGCGCCGCACGAATCGAGGTGACGACGACAAGGACGAGGGCGATGGTCCCCGCCAGGGCGAGCAGCATGCCCGGGTAGGTGAGCACCTGCTCGACGAACGTGCTGACCACACTGCTCCCTGCGCTGGCGGCGTAGCCGACGACGATGAGCGCGATGTGGGCCAGCATGAGGTTGAAGCTGGAGAAGCCGACGAGCCGGTGGACCCGCGCCAGCTCGTCCTGGCCCCAGGCCTGCTCCACGAGGGGGATCCGGGCCATGAGCAGCACTTGGAGGAGCAGGAGGACCGAGGCGAGCAGTCCGGTCAGCCGGCCCAGGGTCGTGATCCCGTCCGCTGCGTTGCCGAAGGAGAGCCCCCCGCCGGCTACCCAGAGGCTCACGACGAAGAGCACGAGCGCCCAGGCCACGGCTGCGGACAGGTCGCGCCACCAGAGCGGCACAGCACGTGGACCGGCGGTGCGGACGGTCGACATCGGTATGCCGTGCGCGTCCGGCAGGGCTGCTGCGCTCATGCTCCTGAGCATGGGCCGCTCCCCTGTGCGGCTCCTGTGCGGTGCTCAGGGTCGCGGTGTGAGCCGGGGGCGCTCTCGGGTCGCCGAGATGCCGCGCGGTGAGACGATCGCGGCGGCGACAAGCCTGCAGCCCGCCACAGGGCTGTCTCCAGGGCCGCGCCTCCTCGAGGTCAGGCCCACCAGCCGAGGAGGCTGCCGCCGATCTTCAGCACGAACGCGGAGACGATCGCGATGAAGAGCGCACGGACGAAGCCGCTCCCTCGGGCCACGGCGGTCCGCGCTCCGACGTAGCCTCCGACGAGGTTGGCCCCCGCAATGACGAGGGCGACCTTGACGAGGACGAGCCCCAGCGGGGCGAACACCGTCAGCGCGCCGAGGTTCGTCGCGAAGTTGGCGATCTTTGCCTTCGCGCTCGCCTCGAGGAAGTTGTAGCCGAGCAGCCCGACGAGGGCGAAGACGAGGAACGAGCCCGTCCCGGGTCCCAGCGCACCGTCGTAGGCGCCGATGAGCAAGCCGGTGAGCATGGCGAGCCCGACGTGCTTGTGACCGGAGAAGCGCCGGATCGACTCGCGGCCGAGATCGGGCTGGAGCAGCGTGTAGCTGCCGACGAGGACGAGCAGCGCGAGGATGATGGGGTTGAACGCCGCCTTGGGGATGTGCAGACCGACCAGCGCTCCCCCGACGGACCCGGCGTACGCCACTGCCGCCATCGGCAGGGCGGTGCGCAGGTCGGGGCGCACCCGCCGGTAGTAGGTCACTGAGCTGACCGTGGTGCCGAAGATCGAGCCGAACTTGTTCGTCGCCAGCAGCTGGGCGGGCGTGGCGCCGGGCAGGGCGACGAGCAGCGCCGGCAGCTGCACGAGGCCGCCGCCGCCGACGACCGCGTCGATCCAGCCCGCCGCGAAGGCGGCGACCGCCAGGAACGCCAGGGTCGTCGAAGTGGGGTCGCTCACGCCCAACCGCCGCTCACGCGCGGAACGGTCACGCGCCGCGCACCTCCGCGACGACCGCCTCGACGATGCCATCGACCTGCACCTCGCGCCGGCTGCCGGTGCGGCGGTCCTTGATCTCGATCAGCCCGGCGGCGAGGCCCTTGCCCACGACCACGATGGTCGGCACCCCGAGCAGCTCGGCGTCCTTGAACTTCACGCCAGGGCTCGCCTGGCGCCGGTCGTCGAGCAGCACGGAGACTCCCCTGGCCTCGAGGTCCGCCGCGACCCGCTCGGCCGTGGCGTGGACCTCGGCGTCCTTGCCGGTCGCCACCAGGTGGACGTCGACCGGTGAGAGCTCCCGTGGCCAGATGAGCCCGGCAGCGTCGTGGTTGCCCTCGGCGACGCAGCCGACGGCGCGAGAGACGCCCACCCCATAGGAGCCCATCGTCACCGTGACGAGCTTGCCGTGCTGGTCGAGCACCTGCAGGCCCAGCGCGGCGGAATACTTCGTGCCGAGCTGGAAGATGTGGCCCATCTCGATGCCGCGGGCCGTGACGAGGGTGCCGCTGCCGTCAGGAGCCGGGTCTCCGTCGCGGACCTCGGCCGCCTGGATCGTCCCGTCGGCGGTGAAGTCCCGGCCGTGGACGAGGTCGAAGACGTGCCGCCCCGGCTCGTCGGCACCGGTGACCCACACCGACCCGACAGCGACCCGCGGGTCGAGCAGGTAGCGGATGCCAGTGGCCCCCTTCTCACCCAGGGCTCCCGGTCCGATGTAGCCCTTGACCAGGTCCGTATGCCGCGCGAAGTCCTTCTCGTCGAAGGGAGCGACCTCCGCGGGCGCGACCTGCGCCTCGAGCCGCTTGACGTCGACCTCTCGGTCGCCGGGCAGCCCGATCGCGAGCGGCTCACGACGCCCGTCGGGGTGCACGAGCATCACGAGGACGTTCTTCAGCGTGTCCGCGGCGGTCCAGGGGCGGCCGTCGGCCCGCGGATGGTTGGCGTTGGCCGAGGCGACCAGCGTCTCGATGGTCGGAGTGTCCGGGGTGTCCTCGACATGTGCCGCGGGCACTGCGGAGCAGTCGACGGGATCCGCCTGTGGCACGACGACGGCCTCGACGTTCGCGGCATACGACCCCGCCGTGGAGCGCACATAGGTGTCCTCGCCGTTGTCCGCCGTGGCGAGGAACTCCTCGCTCTTGCTCCCGCCCATCGCACCGGCCATCGCCTTGACGATGACGTAGTCGAACCCGAGCCGGTCGAAGATCCGGACGTAGGCCGCCCGGTGCGCCTCGTAGGCCGCGTCGAGACCGGCCCCGTCGACGTCGAAGGAGTAGGAGTCCTTCATCACGAACTCGCGCCCGCGCAGCACGCCGGCGCGGGGCCGCGCCTCGTCGCGGTACTTCGTCTGGATCTGGTAGAGCGTGAGCGGCAGGTCCTTGTAGGAGCCGAACAGGTCCTTGACGGCGAGGGTGAACATCTCCTCGTGGGTGGGCCCCAGCAGGTAGTCGCTGCCCTTGCGGTCGGTCAGGCGGAAGAGGCCCTCGCCGTATTCGGCCCACCGGCCGGTGCTCTCGTAGGGCTCGCGCGGCAGCAGCGCGGGAAAGAGCAGCTCCTGGGCGCCGATGGCGTCCATCTCCTCGCGGACGATGCGCTCGACGTTGCGAAGCACGCGCAACCCCAGCGGCAACCACGTGTAGATGCCGGGGCTCACC
>CALMNV010000127.1 GCA_937873285.1 uncultured Intrasporangium sp.
GAGATGACGCACGGCCACCACTGCCTCTCGGGCACCGTCGAGGGCAGAGTCACAGCGATAGGTGTTCCGGCGTAGGACCCCGTCGTTCACGGTGATGCGTCCTGACCAGTTCTTCGTGTCGATGACGAACACACCCGCGGGCCCGATGACCACGTGGTCGAGGTTCGCGTACTTGCGGCCGGGCCATGGAACGTCGTGGATTACGGTCCAGGTGTCTGAGGGCAGCGCCGAGAGGGCCCTTGCAGATAGATCCTCGCCGGCTGCACCGCCGTCGACGTCGACACGGTGACGAGCCGGCGCGCCGAGCCGGACAGCTTCGAGGTCGAGGTGACGGCGCAGAAGGTGCACGACGAGCGCGGCAACCACCTGCAGGACATCGAGGTCCGCTTTCGCGTCCGCTTCCCGGAGGGGGAGGGGGGCGACGCCGCCCGTGAGATCCTGCCCGCGATGGTGCGTCGCTCGCACGAGCAGTTCTGCACGGTGAGCCGGACGGTCATGCTCGGCGCCGCCGTCAGCGCCCGCGTCGACTGACGGCCAACCCCTGCCGTATGCCGCCGAGGACCGACAGCGCGACCGGCACCGGCCGGTGGCCGGGGTGAGCGCGTCACGGCATACGGCGCCGAAGGCGGCCGACCCCAGCCGTATGCCGCCGAGGGCCGACCCCGTGGCCGGCGCGGGGGCGGCGCGCGTCCGGGGT
This sequence comes from uncultured Intrasporangium sp., assembly GCA_937873285.1. Lineage (GTDB taxonomy): Bacteria > Actinomycetota > Actinomycetes > Actinomycetales > Dermatophilaceae > CALMNV01. Next base: position 698 of record CALMNV010000127.1, read on the forward strand.
GAGCACGTCGCGGCATACGGCGTCGCAGTCGGTCCCGTGGGAGGATGCACTCTGCAGGCACCAGGAGGAGGCGGCGGGATGGAGCACGCTGAAACGGAGCGCAAGTACGCCGCCCCGAAGGGCGCCCCGCCGCTGCAGATCGGGCCGCCGTTTCGCGCTGGAGACGTGCGCCGCTTCGAGCTCGTCGCAGACTACGTCGACACCCCCGGTCTCGACCTCGTCCGCTCCGGCCGGTCGCTGCGTCGGCGCACCGGGGGGACCGACGAGGGATGGCACCTCAAGCTGCGCAAGGTCGTCGACTCCCGGGTCGAGCTGTGGGCTCCGTTGTCCGAGGGACGCAGCCCGGCCCTCGTCCCGCGCGCCCTGCGCGACCAGCTCGGCGAGGTCGTCGGACTCGATGCGCTCGTGCCGGTGGCGCGGGTCGTGACGCAGCGAGCCGAGACGCCGATCCTGCGCGGGGACGTCGTCGTCGCGCTCCTGGCGCAGGACGAGGTCACCGCCACGGTGTCGGGCAGGGTGTCGGGCAGGGTGTCGGGCAGGGTGTCGGGCAGGGGCTCGCCACCCGACGAAGGCGCGCAGGGCGCGGCCGTCGGAGACGTGGAGGCGTCACAGTCGTGGCGCGAGGTGGAGGTGGAGCTGGTCGGCGACGACAAGGGTGTGCTGGAGCACGTCGAGGCGCAGCTGCTCGCCCAGGGCTGCCGCCCGGCCACCAGCGGCTCCAAGGTCGCCCGAGCGCTGGGGGTCGACGTGGGCAGCGGACCGCCGCCCGGGTCGGAGGCCGCCGAAGGGGCGCAACCCAGCGCCGGAGAGGTGGTGCTGGCGCACGTGCGGCGCCAGGTCGGCGTGATCCAGGGCCTTGAGGACCGGGTCCGGTCTGACGAGCCGGACGCCGTGCACAAGACGAGGGTCGCCACGAGGCGGTTGCGCAGCTCTCTGTCCACCTTTCGCCGGCTCTTCGCCCGGTCGGAGACCGACCCGCTGGCCGGGGAGCTGCGCTGGCTGGCGGCGCAGCTGGGGGTGGCCCGCGACGCCGAGGTGCTGCAGGAGCGGGTGCTCGCGGCGCTCGCGGAGCTGCCGCCCGACGCGACATCGAGCGCTGACCGCAGGCGGCTGCTGGGCAGACTGGAGGAGGCGCACCGGCAGGCTCACCGGCAGCTCGTCGCGGCACTCGACTCCGAGCGCCACCGGCAGCTTCTCGAGGCAGTGGTCGAGCTGCTGGTCAGGCCGCCGCTGCGCGGCCGGGCGTCGGCCCCGGCGCACGCGGTGCTGGGAGACCTCGTCGACAAGGCGGAGCGACGAGTGGAGCGAGCGCGGGAGGCCGCCGGTGACGAACGGGACCCGGAGCGCCAGGAGGAGCTGCTGCATGTTGTGCGCAAGCGGGCCAAAGCGGCCCGCTACGCCCACGAGGCGGTGGGCGCCTCGTTCGGCAAGGACGCGCGGCGCGCCACCCGCCGGTGGGAGAGGGTCACCGAGAGCCTGGGCACCTATCAGGACACGGTCGTCATCGCGGGCCGGCTGCGTGAGCTGGAGAAGGCGGCCGCCAAGGCGGGAGAGAGCACCGCTCCACTGGGTGAGCTCATCGCGGCGGAGCAGACGCGTGGAGCGGCGGCGCTGCAGGAAGCCCGGGCGCGCCTCGAGGAGGCGACCGTCGAGTAGCCGGCCGGGGCGGCATACGGGCGGGGAAGACGCTCAGCCGGTGGGGAGTCTGCGCACCGTCAGGATCTGCTCGGCCCGGCCGACCGCGCCCCGCACGTCGTGCAGCGTCGTCGACGTGAGCCCGACGCCCTCGGCGCCGAACACCACCGACGTGTCGAAGCCGACCCAGCCCGGCACCGGCTCGCGGAAGAGATGCACCGTGAGGTCGACGTTGGGAAACATCCACTCCCGCGGGGACACGCGCACGCCGATCCCGTTCGCGGTGTCCACGAGACGCAGGAAGTCCGCTGTGGCCGAGCACGACTCGCCTTCGACCAGGGTGCGCCCTGACCGGATCCAGGCGCGGGCGCGGCCGGCGGTAGACGAGGGGTCGGCGCGCAGGTCGAGGTCGGCGATGTAGCCGCCGCCCCACGTGCCGGCTCCCTGCCACGGCTCGAAGGTGTCGGGCGCCGGCAGCGGCGGAGGGGCCCCGCCGGCGACGTCCTGGGAGTCGTGCGAGGCCAGGCGCCACGCCGTGGCCCGCACGACCGCGCGCCCGTCGACGGTCATCGTCGCCTCGACGAGCTCGATGGTGCGACCGGGCCGGACCGTGCGCACGGTGAGCATGCTGGGCCGAGCGGGGATCATCCAGAGGATGTCGAAGCTGACGCGCGCCAGCCGCATGTTCTCCCGTGGCTCGTGCCGGTCGATGGCGTCGACGAGGATGCCGCTGACCGGCGCCATGTGCTGCTCGTCGTCGCGCCAGGCCCCCTGCGCATGCAGGGTGGGCATGACCAGGCCGGGGCCGAGCCGCCGGTAGAACCCGCTGGAGTCGGCGTCGAGAGGGTGGTCGCCGTCCGCTGCGGCGGGCGAGCCGGCGCGGACGGCCTGCGACGCGACCGCGACCGGCGACGAGTCGCGCTCGGCCCGAAGGGCGGCGGTGCTCGTGGCGTCCGGATCGGGGGCGGGGTGGCGGCTCATCGGGGGCCACTCTACGTTCCGCCGCGTGGCGATCCCGGCGTGGCCGCCCACCAGGCGGACCAGCTGGCGGATCGACCGGCGGCCGGACCCGGGCGAGGCACCCCTAGTGCGCCGGGGCCCGCACGAAGGCACCGTCGCGCAGCACTGGGACCTGCGGGCTCGCGTCGAGCTCGGCTGCGATCGACACGTCGTCGGAGAAGCCGGCCTCGACCAGCTCCCGCCCGCTCGCGCAGGCGCCGAGCGCATGACCGAGGCTCCCGCCCACCTGCACGTATGCCGCCGAGGCCAGCTGCGCCTCGGGGCTCAGCAGCATCGGGCCGTCCTCGTGCGGAAGGCGCTCCACCAGCGCAGCGACGACCGCGCCGGCGCCCCAGAGGTCCTCGGCGGCCGGGCGCAGTGAGCCGTCGGGCCAGCGCTCACCCGCGGGCACGACGACGATGACCGGCTCCTCCCGTCCGAGCGACTGCAGCCACCCCACCAGCCAGGTCCCGACGGCGCGCCGGTTGCGCAGCGAGGCGGCCACGACGGTGGCGCCGGCCTCGTCGAGCAGCGCCGTGATGGTCGAGCCGTTGGGCGAGGGCAGCACGATCCGCCGGGCCGCTGACTGCCGGATCGACCCCGGGGAGAGCGAGACCCCGCCCTCGGCCCGCGCCCGACGACGGCTCATCGCCAGCACGGCGCCGTGCTCGCGCGCGAACTGCTCGGCGCCGTCCTCCCCCCACCGGTAGGGATGCACGGTCATGCCGCGGTCCAGGGCGACCGAGACGGTGGTGGTGAAGCTCAGCACGTCGACGACCACAGCGCAGACCGCGGCCCCGGACTCGGCGGCATACCGCGCCACCTGCACGCCTCCGACCGGCCCCCACTCCACGCGCAGCACGTGCCGGTCCTGGCTGTGACACGCGCGCATGCCGCGACTGTATGCCGCTCCGCGCGGGCGGCGGCTACCGGGCGTCGAGCTCGGCGACGAGCCGGGCGGGTGCGGTGACCCGGTAGGACGCGTCCACCAGCTCAGCGACCTCGCCCCAGTCGACGTGATCGACCCCACCGGCAGGGCGGAAGTCGAGACCCAGCCAGCCGGACGGGCCGAGATAGCCCGGCACGAAGACCCGCGGGTCTCCGACCAGCGCCTCCCGCTCGGCCGGGTCGGCAAGGAAGAATGCGAAGCGGGCGGCTCATGCCGCCGACGCCATGCCGGTCAGCTCCCGCAGGCGCCGCCGCAGCAGTCTCCGCCGCAGCCACCGGCGGCCGCGGCGGGCTCGGGGGCCTCGTGCCGCCG
>CALMNV010000128.1 GCA_937873285.1 uncultured Intrasporangium sp.
GGCTCGACCTTCCGTCCCGGTCCTGGCCCCCGGGCTGGATCGTCGTAACGGGTGCGCTCCTCGGCGTGGGCGCCCACCTGCTCAACGCCCTTCCCGACCTCGCCGACGACGTGGCGACGGGCGTGCGCGGCCTGCCGCACCGGCTGGGCGGGCGGCCCGTGCGATGGCTGGCTCCGCTCGTGCTCCTCACCGGCTCGCTCGTCACGGTCGTGGGGCCCGCCGGACTCACCGGGGTGACGAGCGGCGGCCTGGTGGTGCTCGCCCTGTCCCTCGTCCTGGCGGCGGTGGCGCTGGTCGGCCGGGGCAGGGTGCCGTTCGCCGCGGCCGTCGGGATCGCCGCGGTCGACGTCGCGTCCCTCGTGCTGCGCAGCTGAGCCGTGCGCGGGGTAGAACATCCGCATGCCCCGACTGCGCACCGTCTCACCCGACATGCCCGGCTGGAGACGGCGGCGCTCGGGACGCGGCTTCGCCTACACCGACGCGACCGGTGCGCGGCTCGGCTCCGAGGACGTGGAGCGCATCCGCTCCTTGGCGATCCCGCCGGCGTGGCGCGACGTGTGGATCTGCCCATACCCGAACGGCCACATCCAGGCGGTCGGGACCGATGACGCCGGGCGGCGCCAGTATCTCTACCACCCGCAGTGGCGGGCCAAGCGCGACCGCGCCAAGTTCCAGCGCGTGGCGACGGCCGCGCAAAGGCTGCCGGCTGCCCGCCGCCGGGTGGCACGCGACCTGGCCAACGAGGGCATGCCCTACGAGCGGGCGGCGGCTGCCGCGGTCCGGCTGCTCGACCTCGGCTACTTCCGGATCGGCAGCGACGCGTATGCCGACGTCAACGGGTCGTTCGGGCTGACCACCCTGGAGCGCAGCCACGTGCGCAAGAAGCAGGGCGGCGTCGTCTTCAGCTTCGTCGGCAAGTCGGGGGTGAGCCACACCATCGAGATCGACGACGCCGACGTCATCCGTGCCCTCGACCGCATGCGCACCCGCCGTGACCGACGCAGTCGCCGGCTCCTTGCCTACCGGGACCCGGCTGGCTGGATCGACCTCGACGCGGCCGCCGTCAACCGCTACCTGTCCGGACTGCTCGGCGGTGAGATGACCGCCAAGGACTTCCGCACCTGGCATGCGACGGTCATCGCCGCTGCGGCGCTGGCCTCGTCGAGCGAGCCCGGGACGACCAAGGCCTCGCGCCGGCGAGCCGTCAAGGCCGCCGTCCAGGAGGTGTCGGCCTACCTCGGCAACACGCCCACTATCGCGAAGGGCTCCTACATCGACCCCCGGGTCATCGATCGCTACGAGGAGGGGCAGACGATCGGTGATGCGGCGCGCCGGCGCTATCGGTCGACCTCGGCACGCCAGCTCGCTCTCGAGCGGGCGGTCTTGGAGCTGCTGGAGGAGCCGGAGGTGCAGCTGCCATCGTCCCGGGAGGGCCGCACCAGCAGCCCTCCCGCCGCGGAGCGGCGCCGCCAGCGGTGACGGGTGACGGCGACGGCGGCGACCGTCACGACCTGGTCGTGCCCGCGGGCAGCGCCTCGACCCCAGTTCGCCGGAACGGCCGCGGCGGCGGGCGACGTCGGGAAGACTGGGGCCCATCCACGCGCGGGGTTCCGCGCCTCATCACGGCCACACGACGGAGCAAGCGGTCATGTCCACTGTCCTCGGGACCGCCAACGACCCTGTCGTCTGTGTGCAGCTGGCAGCCGCGGAGCCGCGGCTTCTCGCGCCGGGCATGGTGGTCGTCATCGACGACGAAGGCTGCATCGTCGCCTGCAGCGCCGACTACGACACGAGGCTGGCTGGCATCGTGACGGGGCCGGGCGAGTCCGCAGCGGTCGTCCTCGACGCGGGGGCCGACGGCGTTCCGGTGGCCATCGTGGGCAAGTGCTGGGTGTGGGCCGACGCGACGCAGTTCCCCATCGGCTACGGCGACCTCCTCACCACCTCGACGACACCTGGGCACGCCCGGGTCGCCACGCACCGGGAGAAGTCCTTCGGGGCTGTCATCGGCAAGGCCCTCACCGCCCTGCCATCGGGCTCCGGGCTGGTGCGGGTGCTGCTCAGCCCACGTTGACCGTCGGCCAGAGCCGATGCCTGGGCTGCGGTCGGTATGCCGCCGTCGTCCGTCCGCTCGTCGGCGCCCGCCGAGCCCCGACCTCGTTCGTCCGTCAGCAGCGCACCGGTGATCCGGCCGCGTTCACCGCCTTGTCGATGAGCCAGCCTCCCGCTGCATTGACCATGGCGTAGCGCAGCTGCCAGCGCGAGCAGGTCTGCCCCCGGACACCGTGCGCTGCGTCCTGCGTCGTCGTCAGCCGCACGTCCACCATGGCGGTGCGCCCGTCCGCGGACACCCTCTCGATGACCAGAGCCGTCCACAGCGACCTGGCCAGACCGCGGGACCACGCGTCGAGGCTGCCCATTGCGGCGCGCATGGTGGGCGTGAAGACCTGCCAAGCCGCCTGGTAGTTGCCGAGGTTGATGGCCTGGCCGTGGACGAGGAGTGAGCGCGCCACGTCGGGGGCCAGCACGTGGCGGCTGGGGATGTCGAGGGCGACCACCGGCATCCGCTGGTCGCGGCCCGAGTCGGCGGGGCCGCACGTCGCAAGGCCGCGGGACGGCTGCCCGCGCCACCTCGCGAGGTTGGGACCGAGGTCGTCGGCGCGGATCACGTAACCCTGACCGAAGACCGGCCGCGCATCCGGCGCGCCGGACACGGCCAGCCGCTGCGCGCTGACCAGCCCGACCACGCGACCGTTCGTGTCGAGCACCGGGCCACCCGAGTTGCCGGGGTTGATGACGGCGTCCGTCACGAGCGCGTCGGTGCGCACCTTCTGGAACCTGATCGGCTCCCGCAGCCCGCTGACCGAGCCCTTCGTGAAGCGCAGCTCGTAGGTCCTCAGGGGATAGCCCAGGACCGCGATCGTCGACCCGATGGACGGCATCTCCTGCCGGAAGCGCAGCGGCCGGTCGGTGATCGCCGCATCAGTGCGGATCAGGGCTGAGTCCGTGGCCGGGTCGACGCCGACGACCTTGGCCGTGGTGACCCCGTTGTCATGTTGGACGGAGATGGCAGAGGCCCCGTCGACGACGTGGTTGGCCGTCATGACGAGATCCTGACCAACGACGAACCCCGAGCCCATCCACCGAGCGGTGCAGCTCGCCACGTCGAGTCGCACGACGGCCGGTCGGGCGGTTGCAATGACCTCGGCCCAGGACACGGTGTCCGAGTCGCCCCGGGACACCGTCGTCGACGGCTGAGCGATCGCCGACGGCGATGAGGTCGTGGGCCCGGCGGTCACGGTGGCGGGTGCCGCAGGTGGGGCCGTCACGGTCACCGTCGGCGGACCGGTCACCGCTGCGGGCGTGCTGCACGCGGCACCGGTCATCGCTGCGACGAGCAGGACGGCCGCAGCCGCGGTGCTGCGTTTGGCAGCCATGTCAACTCCTCGCGCCGCTGGAAGACGACCAGTGCACCTTGCGAGTGTGGAGCAGGGTCCACAGCTGCGCTCGACTGTTGCATCGTCCCCAGCTGGGCGCACGGGTCGACCGGCACGGCAGCAGGCCAGCCGGCATACGGCCTGGCCGCGGGCGGCGGACGAGTCACCCCCGCAGCCAAGGGCTCGACGAAGCTTCTCCGGCACTTGGCGCCGGAAAGGACCCTCCAACTCCCTCAGCCCAGCGACGCCCCGCCACACACAACGAGCGTCTGACCGGTGATCATCGCGCCGGTGTCCTCGAGGAGGAACAGGACGAGCGCGGCCACCTCGCTCGGCTCGACGAGGCGGCCGAGCGGCGGCACCACGGGCGGGGTGCCGGCGCGGACGGGGTCGTCGAGCATGGCGGTGCGGGTGGGGCCGGGCGCCACGACGTTGACCGTGATGGCGCGGGGAGCCAGCTCGGCGGCCCACGCCCGGGCCAGCGCGGCGAGCGCGGCCTTCGTCGCGGCATACTGGCTCTTGCCGGCGACACCGCTCATGGTCCGGCTCCCGACGAGCACGACGCGACCACCGTCGTGCAACCTCTCCCCGAGACGGTCGACGAGCACCTCGGCCGCACGCACGTGGACCGCCCACATCGTCGCGCCGTGGCGCCGGTCAAGACTCCCGAGGTATGCCGTGCGCAGCAGGCCCGCGCAGTGGACCACCGCGTCCACGCCACCGTCTGCAAGGCCTGCCACGTGGTCCATACCGTGCTCCAGCGAGCCGAGGTCGGCCAGGTCGCACGGCACCCACGTGACGGTTGCCTGCTGGGGTCCTCTGGTGCGGCTCAGGGAGACCACCCGCCAGCCGTGCCCGATCAGCGCATCGGTGACGGCCAGGCCGATTCCCGAGCTTCCCCCGGTCACGACGGCCACCGGAGCCGACGGCATCCCGCGCCCCGGACCCGGCCCGGCAGTCGTGCCATGCGGCCGGGCGGTCATGGCAGGCGGCCCGTCCGCCGTCACGTCGCTGCAGCCAGCAGCCCGGCGACCAGCTCGGCCGGCAGGTGCACGTGCTTGATGGCGCGCCGGTGGTAGCTGAAGGCGACGTGGAGGTCGCCCCCGGGGCCGGGCAGCACCGACGGATAGCTCAGCTCACGGTTGAGCCCGTCGCGGGAGTTGTTGGTCATGCAGTAGCCGTCGCCGGTCTCGAGGTCGAGGAGCACGGGCCAGGTGCGCCCGTCGTCCACGGAGAGGCTGAGCCGCACCGGTGCCCGGGGAACCCCCCAGAAGGCGGTGCGGCGCTCCGGGTCGGTCTTCGGGTCGCCCTCCGGGCCAAGCTCCGGCTCGGCCAGCTGCGGGCCGTCGACGTCCCGAACGCCTCCTTCGTCGATCTCGTCGTAGAGCGAGACGCGCCGCTCGGTCGCGTCCGCGACGCTGGTGGGGTTGGACACGAGCGCCACGCTGCCCCCGCCGAGCGCGACCGCCTGGATCGACGAGTTGTTGTTGGGCAGCTGGGTCGGCGTGGGCTCGGCCCATGTCGTGCCGTCATCCGCCGACACCGTCTCCCAGATCCGGTCGGCCCAGCGGCTACGAAAGCACGCCCACAGCGAGCCGTCCTGACGGACCACGACATTCATGTGCACGCAGCCCACAGACCCGGGCACGGCGGCCTCTGTCCACGTGGCCCCGGCGTCGTCGGACCACCACACGCTGCTGGTGTCCTGATTGCCCACCCACTTCTCGCCGGGCACCGATACACAGTTGAAGACCGGGATGAGGATACGGCCGCTCGGCAGGAGCACGGGGGGCTGCCGGACGAACACCCCCCACCCGTCGCCCGCCGGGAACAGCACGGTGGGCACGTCCCACGACGCTCCGCCGTCGCGGGAAACCCGGCGCCGCACCTCGGACGTGTCCTGGCTGCCCGCCACCTGTGCGGTGTGAAGCAGCCAGAGTTCGCCTCCGGGTGCGCTGAACAGCACTGGGTTCTGCTCCGAGCGGGCCGGGTCGTCGCTGAGCACGATGTTGCCGGAGCCGTCGAGCTCCACGGCGTACGCGCGGTCGTAGCAGGGACCGCCCAGCAGCCGCGACCACACGAGTTCGCCGGATGGACTGAACTTCGTGATGAAGACGTCCAGCGGCCCGCCGGTCCCCAGCGTCGAACAGCCGGAGGCGTTGAAGCCGGGCCCGAGCGTGACGGGGAATCCGGAGGACCCGGTTCCGCCG
>CALMNV010000129.1 GCA_937873285.1 uncultured Intrasporangium sp.
CCTGCCGGCCCCACAGCAGCGCGACGAGCGGCCCGCCACGGGCCGCAAGTGCGCGCACCGCCTGCTCCGTCACCGCCTCCCAGCCGCGCCCCTGGTGGCTGCCCGGCATGCCGGGGCACACGGTGAGCACGCGGTTGAGCAACAGCACCCCCTGCTCGAACCACGGGGTGAGGTCTCCGGTGGTCGGCACCGGCACGCCGAGATCGTCGACCAGCTCCCGGTGGATGTTCGCCAGGCTGCGCGGCACCGGGCGCACGTCCGCCGCGACGGAGAAGCTGAGGCCGACCGGATGCCCGGGCGTCGGGTAGGGGTCCTGGCCGACCACGAGCACCCGCACCTCCGGCAGCGGCAGTGAGAAGGCGCGCAGCACGACGTCCCCGGCCGGCAGGTAGCCGCGCCCGGCGGCCACCTCGGCCCGCAGGAAGCGGCCCAGCTCGGCGATCCTCTCCGCGACCGGCTGCAGCGCGGGCAACCACGAGGCGTGGACGAGCTCGGCAAGCGGTCGGGCGGACACGGGCTCACGCTACCCGCCACGGCTGCGGAGGGCTCTGGCCGCCGCCGTGCGTAGGGTGGCTGCCTGTGACCACCTCGGCGAGCTCAGCGGCGACCTCATCGGCGAGCCGATCGGCCCGGAGCTCCGGTGACACCGAGCCCGCCCGTGCTGCGGGCAGGCCCGGCCCGTGGCCGATCGTCGTCTTCGACCTCGACGGCACCCTCGCCGACACGATCGAGCTCATCGTCGAGTCCTACCAGCACGCGTTCCGCACCGTGCTCGGCGCCGAGGAGGACGAGGCCGTCATCCGCAGCTGGATCGGCCGGACTCTCATCACAGCCTTCCGCGCCCATGCCCCGGGGCACGCCGACGAGCTGTATGCCGAGTACCTGCGCTGGAACGCCGCGAACACCGAGCGGCTGCTGCGCGGCTACGCCGAAATCCGGGAGCTGCTCGGCGAGCTGGCCGACGCCGGCCTGCAGCTCGGGGTCGCGACCTCGAAGCGTCGGGCGTCGGCGCGCCAGGCCATGGAGCTGCTCGGCATCGCGCCGTTCCTGCCCGTGCTCGTCGCGCTGGAGGACACCGATGCGCACAAGCCCGACCCGGAGCCGGTGCTCCTCGCTGTGGAGCGGCTCGGCGGCCGGCCCCCGCAGGCGGTCTACGTCGGGGACGCGGTCGTCGACGTGCTCGCCGGCAAGGCGGCGGGGATGGCGACGGTGGCGGTGACGTGGGGCGCCGGGCGACCCGACGCCCTCGCCGCTGCCGAGCCGGACGCCGTGGCGACGACGCCCGCCGACCTGCGGGCCCTCCTGCTGCCCTGAGGGCTAGCATCCGCACGTGCACAGCTTCGCCAAGGACGTCGACTCCGCCGCGGTGGACCTCGTGCTCGGCTACGCCCGGGACCGGCTGCTGCTCGACCCGGTGCCGCTCGACCGGCCACGGGCCCGGGACGAGCTGGACGCGGCGGCCGGGGCGACCATCACCCGGACAGGCCTCGGGGCCCGGCGCGCGCTCGAGGTGTTCGAGCAGACGCTCGCCCAGGCGTGCCTGTCCACCGACCACCCCCGCTACCTGTCCTTCATCCCCTGCGCGCCCACCCGGGAGGCGGCCGCCTTCGACGTCGTCGTGGGCGCCTCGTCCATCTACGGCGGCTCGTGGCTCGAGGGGGCGGGCGCCGTCTGGGCCGAGAACGAGGCCCTGCGCTGGATCGCCGACCTCGCCGGTATGCCGCCCACCGCGGGCGGCGTCTTCGTGCCGGGCGGCACCGTGGGCAACCTGTCCGCGCGCGTGGCGGCACGGCATACGGCAAGGGCCCGAGCCGCGCGGTCGGGCACCGGCGCGCGGCCCTTCCGCATCGCCGCGACGGACAACGCGCACTCGTCGGTGGTGTCCATGGCCGCCGTCATGGACGCCGAGGTGGTCGAGGTGCCGGTCGACGAGCGGCTGCGGATGACCGGGCCGGCGCTGCGCCGCGCGTTGGAGGAGCACGGTCCGGAGAGCTTCTTCGCCGTCGTCGCGACGTGCGGCACGACCAACCTCGGCGTCGTCGATGACCTCGCCTCGGTGGGCGAGGTGTGCCGGGAGCACGGCATCTGGTTCCACGTGGACGGCGCCTACGGCGGGGCCGGCCTGGTCGCCCCGTCGGTGCGCGGGCTCTTCGAGGGCATCGAGCACGCCGACTCCTTCATCGTCGACCCGCACAAGTGGCTCTTCGCGCCGTTCGACTGCTGCGCGCTCCTCTACCGGGCGCCCGAGCTGGCCCGGGCCGCGCACACGCAGCAGGCGGGCTATCTCGACGTGCTCAACGAAGCGGCGGACTGGAACCCCGCCGACTACTCGATCGGCCTGACCCGCCGGGTGCGCGGACTGCCGCTGTGGTTCTCCCTCGCCGTGCACGGCACCGACGCCTACCGCGACGCGATCGAGCACACGCTGGCCGTGACCCGGTTCGCCGCCGAGGAGATCAGGCGGCGCGAGCCCTTGGAGCTGGTGCGGGAGCCGGACCTGTCGGTGGTGGCGTTCCGGCGGCTCGGCTGGGGACCGGCGGACTATCAGGCGTGGTCGGACCGGCTGCTGCGCGAGCAGCAGGCATTCGTCTGCCCGACCAGCTTCCGGGGTGAGGTGCTGACCCGGTTTGCCGTCGTCAACCCGCAGACCTCTCGCGACGACATCGTCATGGTGCTCGACACGATGGCGTAGGCCCCGCTGCGGGCGACCGGCGCGGCGCGGGGCCGGCCGCCTGAATGACACTGGTGCAATTCGCCGATACAGTGAGCGCCGGAGCCCACGCCCGAGCGACCTGAGCGAGACGACACGACCATGACGAGCGAGCACGCCGCGCACCCGCTGACGACCTCAGCAGCCGATCCAGCCGGGCTGCAGCCGCGCGACCTCGAGATCCTCGCCTTCGAACGCCAGTGGTGGAAGTATGCCGGCTCCAAGGAGCAGGCCATCAGGGAGCTGTTCGAGATGAGCTCGACGCGCTACTACCAGGTGCTCAACGCGCTGCTCGACAACCCGGCGGCTCTCGCCGCCGACCCGATGCTCGTCAAGCGGCTGCGGCGGATGCGCACCAGCCGCCAGCGCGCCCGCACGTCTCGCCGCCTCGGCATCAACGCCTGAGGCGCTGCGGGTGTGATCGCCGGGGTGGCCGCCGGCCGGTGAAGCGCCGATCCGTCCGCCGCGGCCGATGACGTCGACGTGGTTCACTTCACCCATGGCTGACGTCGTGATCCGCCAGGCCGGAGCCGACGACGCGCTGCTCGTCGCCGCGCTGCACCTGCAGTCGGCCCGCGACCTGGCGGTCCCGCCGGAGCCCGGATACCTCGACCGGGTCGCCGGGGTGTGGCTGAGCGAACGTCCCGACCGCCCGACGTGGATCGCGCAGAGCGGAGGCTCGCACGCGGGCCTGCTCGAGGCTCGCCGGATCCGGCCGTTGCCGTGGCCACGCCGCCCGGACAGCAGCTGGCTGCACATCGGGCTGCTGTTCGTCGCCCCCGACCACCGCGGACGCGGTGTCGGCCGGGCGCTCGTCGAGGCGGCCGTCGAGTGGTGCTGCGCCACCGACGTCACGCGGATCCGGCTCGCGGCGCCCGACGCCGCCGCGAAGGAGTTCTACGAGCGGCTCGGCTTCACGGCGCCCGGCGGCCTGCTGGAGTACGACCTGCGAGGGCGGGCGTGAGCGTGGCCTCCGGTCAGCGGACGGCGACGTCGGGGCCGACGAACTCGCTCACCGACGTGACCGGCCTGAGGGTCGGGCACGCCACGCGCGACGAGCCGGGCTGGCTCACCGGCACGACCGTGGTGGTCACGCCGCCGGGAGGGGCAGTGGCCGGGGTGGACGTGCGGGGCGGGGGGCCCGGCACCCGCGAGACCGACCTGCTCGACCCGCGCAACCTCGTCGACCGGGTCGACGCGATCCTGCTCGGCGGCGGTTCCGCGCTCGGCCTCGCCGCCGCGGACGGCGTCGTCGAGGGCCTGCTGGCCGACGGCCTCGGCTGGCCGGTGGGCCGCGAGCCGGGGCAGGTGGTGCCCCTCGTGCCGGGCGCCATCCTCTTCGACCTCGGCCGCGGCGGCAGCTGGAGCAACCACCCGGGGGCCGCGGACGGCAGGGCGGCATACGACTCGGCGAGCGGCGGCCCCGTCGCGCTGGGCAACGTCGGCGCGGGCACGGGCGCCAGGGTCGGTGGCCTGCGGGGCGGCATCGGGTCGGCGAGCGTCGTGCTGCCCTCGGGGGTCACGGTGGGCGCGCTCGTCGCGGTCAACGCCCTCGGGTCGGCTGTCGACCCCACGACCGGCGAGCCGTATGCCGTGCGGTGGGGTCTCGCCGACGAGTTCGCCGGCCTGCGCCGGCCGGGCACGGCCGACGTCGAGGCGGCGAGGACCCGGTGGGAGGAGCGGCCAGACCGTCTGGGGGACGCCCCAGGGGTGGCCACCACGATCGGCGTGGTCGCCACGGATGCGACGCTGACCAAGGCGCAGTGCCAGAAGCTGGCCGGCATCGGCCACGACGGCTTTGCACGTGCGCTCAAGCCGGTGCACACGATGTTCGACGGCGACACGCTGTTCGCGCTCGCGACGGGCCGGCTGCCGGCACCCGAGCTCGTCGACCTGCCGTGGGCGATGGAGGCCGCCGCGGACTGCGTGGCTCGGGCGATCGGGCACGCCCTGCTCGCTGCCGAGTCGGTCGACCGCCGCGCCGACGGCGGCGTGCAGCTGCGCTCGTATCGGGACGCCTTCCCCTCGTCGATCGTGCGGTAGGGGACGGACTGGAGCGGTCGACCGCGCTCATCCGGCCGGCAGCTGAGCCCAGCCCCTGGTGAACGCGTCGACCAGCCAGTGCAGCGGAAAGGGCAGCCGCTCGTCGGGCGTGCGCCTCGCCTCGTCGAGCGAGAGGCCGCCGAGGCGGCGCTCGCGGATCACGGCGGCCACCACCTCGAGCTGGCCGCGCTGCCGGGCCACGAACTCGGCATCCACCGGCGCGCCGTGCCCCGGCACGACGAGTGAGCCGGCCCCCAGCGGCGCCGCGAGCGCCCCGAGCGTGGACGGCCACTCGAGCGGCCAGCAGTCGCGGCCGAACGAGGGAGGCGCGGACTCCTCGACGAGGTCACCGAGAAAGGCGAGATCGGCGTCGGGGACGAACACGCCGATGTCTCCGTCGGTATGACCGCGCCCGGCATGCCGCAACACCACCACGCGGTCGCCGAGGTCGATCTCACGCGACCGGCGGAACGTCTCGTCGGGCAGGCGGACGGGCGTCTCCAGCACGTCGGCGACGTCGGCGCTCGTGTAGCCCTGCTGCGGCGCGCCGCCCGGGTCGGCGCGCAGAGACGCCTTGACCTGCTCGGCGTCGTGCTCGGCCGTGCCCGCGACGTTGATGTGAGCGTGGAT
>CALMNV010000130.1 GCA_937873285.1 uncultured Intrasporangium sp.
TGTCCCACATGGCATCACTCGACGGACATGCGCCTGACCACACCCCCGCGCGCGGGAGTGGCAGGGACACCGACCACGACCACGGACCGGAGAACGGCCATGGCCACGACCACGGACCGGACCACGGGCACGACCACGGACCGGACCACGGCCATGACCACGGCCATGACCACGGGTCCCAGACCTGGTGGGCCAGGCTCAGGCACGGCGTCGGCGACCTCTTCGGCACGCACTCGCACGACGTCGCCGACCAGATCGACGACACCCTCGAGGCCAACGCGGCGGGGCGGCGCGCCCTGTGGCTGAGCCTCGCCGCCCTTGCCGTCACAGCCCTGGCCCAGGCGGTCGTGGTGGTGCTCACCGGCTCGGTCGCCCTGCTCGGCGACACGCTGCACAACGTCGCCGACGCGCTCACGGCTGTGCCGCTGCTCGTTGCCTTCGCGCTTGCCCGACGGGCGGCCACCCGACGCTTCACCTACGGCTTCGGGCGCGCCGAGGACCTGGCCGGGCTCTTCGTCATCGTCATGATCGCGGTCTCGGCGCTCTTCGCCGGCTACGAGGCGTTCCGGCGCCTGCTGGACCCCCAGCCCGTGCAGAACCTCTGGCTGGTCGCCGTGGCGGGTCTGATCGGCTTCGCGGGCAACGAGCTCGTGGCTCGTTACCGGATCCGCGTCGGCAGGCAGATCGGGTCCGCCGCCCTGGTGGCCGACGGCCTGCACGCGCGGACGGACGGCTTCACCAGCCTCGCAGTGGTGCTCGGCGCTGGTGGGATGGCGCTCGGGTGGAACCTCAGCGACCCCATAGTGGGCCTGCTCATCACGGTGGCCATTCTCGGGGTCCTGCGCGGAGCGGTCGTCCAGGTGGGCGCCCGCCTCATGGACGCGGTCGACCCCGCGCTCGTCGACAAGGCGATCGAGGTCATCGGCGCCGTGCCGGGCGTCCGGGCCGTGGAGGAGCTGCGGATGCGGTGGATCGGGCACACCCTGCGCGCCGATGCCGACGTGACCGTGGATGCCGACCTCACCCTGCGCCAAGCCCACGATCTCGCGCACGCGGCGGAGGCTGCCCTCCGCCAGCAGATCGGCCGCCTCGACTCGGTGACCGTGCACA
This sequence comes from uncultured Intrasporangium sp., assembly GCA_937873285.1. Taxonomy (GTDB): domain Bacteria; phylum Actinomycetota; class Actinomycetes; order Actinomycetales; family Dermatophilaceae; genus CALMNV01. Next base: position 1,111 of record CALMNV010000130.1, read on the forward strand.
CCAGTCCCGCAGGCGCGCACTCCTAGGCCCCGAGGGAGGGGCGAAGGCGGCGCTCCGCCTCCCGACCCTGCGAGCATGCACTTTCGACGGGTGAGGCCGAAGCGGTGTCGGGCCTGCACCTGGCCGGCGGACGGCTAACGGCGCGCCCAGCGTCCCCAGCGGCCGTGCACCGCCTCGCCCGAGGGCGACGGTGACAAGACGTTGCCGGGACCGGCCGGAGCCGACCGGCGCGACAGGCCGCCGGCCCTCATCAACGGTGTCACGATCGCGTCGAACAGCCCCGGAAGGAGCCGAAACCCGGTCACCACCAAGGGGTTGAGCAGACCGACGCTGACGTCACGCTGCGGGCGCTCGAGGGTCGCGACGATGGCACGGGCCACCCGTTCCGGCGAGTCGACCGGGGGAGGCGGGCGACCGTGCCGACCCAGGTAGCTGCCCGCCTGGTCGTAGACGGGGGTGTCGACACCGCCCGGGCTGACCAGGCTGATCCGGATGCCCGGCGTGTCGCGCGTTTCGATCTGCAGGGTGCGCACGAGGGCGTGCACTCCCCACTTGGGCACGGCATAGGAGCTCATGTAGGGCGTGGCGATCTTGCCGAGCAGCGAGCCGACCACGACGAGGCTGCCGTGGCCGTCCTGTGCACGAAACTGACGCAAGGCCGCTCGGGCCAGGTTGGCGGTGCCGCGAAGCGTCGTGGCGAGCGCAGCGTCGAACACTTCTGCCGGGACGTCCTCGAACCTGCCGTAGGCCAGCGTCGCCGCCGAGTGCACGACGGCGTCCACGGTGCCGAAGCGGGCGACGGCGGCTGCGAAGGCGGCGTCGACTTGGTCCGCGTCGGCGACGTCGGCGACCACGGTGCACGTCTCGGCTCCCCGCGCACCACACTCGGCCGCCGTGTCCGCCAGGGTGCTCGGCGACCGCGAGAGCAGGACCAGCCGAGCGCCCTGCTCCGCCAGCAGCAACGCCGTGGCGCGGCCGACGCCGCTCGTCGCGCCGACGACGAGCACGGTGCGCGAGGCGGCATACGGCACTGGGGTCGGCACACGCCGACACTAGCTCGCGGTGACGAGGTCGAGCAGGCGCAGGA
>CALMNV010000131.1 GCA_937873285.1 uncultured Intrasporangium sp.
CCATGGTGTGCCCCGGCGGCGCCGCGATCGGGCGCGCCCAGTGGCTGCAGGCCGCCGCCTGCAGGGTGCGCCCCGAGGCGGCCATGAACCCGGTCCTGCTCAAGCCCGGCTCGGACCGCCGCTCGCACGTCGTGCTGATGGGACGCCCGTGGGGAGAGCTCGAGGCGGGGGAGTGGGCCACCGGCCGGCGCGCCCTCGCCGAGGCCGCCTTCGCTGCGTTCCACGACCTGTCCAGCCGCTACGACGTCGTCGTCGCCGAGGGAGCGGGCAGCCCGGCCGAGGTCAACCTCCGCGACGGCGACTACGTCAACATGGGCCTGGCCCGCGAGATGGGCCTGCCGGTCGTCGTCGTCGGGGACATCGACCGCGGAGGGGTGCTCGCCGCGATGTACGGCACCCTGGGGCTGCTCGCCCCGGAGGACCAGGCCCACGTGCGCGGCTGGGTCGTCAACAAGTTCCGGGGGTCCCTCGAGCTGCTGCGCCCGGGCCTGACCATGCTCGAGGAGCGCACCGGCCGGCCGGTGCTCGGGGTGCTGCCGTTCCTGCCCGATGTGTGGCTGGACTCCGAGGACGCCTTGGCCCTCGCCGGCTGGCGGCACGCGCTCGAGAGCGCCGGTGCCGGCAGCGCGCCGAGCGGTGCGCAGACCCTCGAGGTCGCCGTCGTCAGCCTCCCGCGCATCTCCAACGCCACCGACGTCGACGCGCTCGCCGCCGAGCCCGGCGTGCGCGTCCACCTGACGTCGAACCCCGAGGTCGTCGCGGCCGCACACCTGGCGGTCCTGCCGGGCAGCCGCGCCACGCTCTCGGACCTCGACTGGCTGCGCTCGCGCGGCATCGATGCCGCGCTCGCTGCCCGGGCCGCCGGCTCAAGACCGGTGCTCGGGATCTGCGGCGGATACCAGATGCTCGCGCGCGACCTCGTCGACGACCTCGGCGTCGAGGCGCCCACCCCGCGGCGAACGACGGGTCTGCGCCTGCTGCCCACCACCGTCCGGTTCCACCGGGACAAGCGGCTGGGAACGCCCACCGGCGCGTGGCTCGGGCACCCGGTCACGGCATACGAGATCCACCACGGGATTGCCTGCTGGGACGATCCCCAAGGGGCCCGCCCGTTCCTCGACGGGCTCGAGGACGGCGTCGTCTTCGGCACGACGTGGCACGGCGCCTTCGAGAACGACGGCTTCCGGCGCGCCTTCCTGGCCCGGATCGCCGCCACGGCCGGCTCCTCCTGGACCCCCGCTCGGGGGGCACCCGGATTCGCCGCGCGCCGCGAAGCGATGCTCGACCGGCTCGCCGACGCCGTCGAGCAGCACCTGGACACCGCTGCGCTGCTCGCCCTGGTCGGTGGTTAGGCTCGCGTCCATGCCGGCCGCCGCACGTGTCGCCCCCGCGCGCGCCGCCGCGAGGGTCACCGTGGTCGGCATCGGGGCGGACGGCTGGGACGGCCTGGCGCCCGCCGGGCGCGCAGCGGTGCTCGGCGCCGAGGTCGTCATCGGGGCGCCGCGCCAGCTCGGGCTGCTGCCGGCGGACGTCAGGGCGCAGCGGGTGTCGTGGCCGGTGCCGCTGCGGCCCGCGCTCCCAGGGCTGCTCGCGGCCCACGCGGGTCGCGTGCGGGTCGTGCTCGCGAGCGGTGACCCCATGTGGCACGGCATCGGCCGGGCGCTGGTGGAGGAGCTGGGTGCGGACGGGCTGCACGTCCTGCCCCACCCCTCGTCGGTCAGCCTCGCCTGCGCCGCGGTGGGCTGGCCCGTCGAGGACGTCGAGGTGCTCTCGCTCGTCGCGCGGCCGGTCGCGTCGATCCTCGCCCGATGCCACCCGGGCTCGCGCCTGGTCGTGCTGAGCCGCGACGCAAGCACACCGCCGGCCGTTGCGCGGCTGCTCTGCCGCAACGGCTTCGGCCCCAGCGAGATCACGGTGCTCGGCTCTCTGGGCGGGACCGGCGAGACTCGCACGAGCGGCAGGGCCGAGTCGGTGGACCTCGAGCGCTGCGACCCGCTCAACGTCGTCGCGGTCCGGCTCGTGCCTGCCTCCGGGGTGACACCTCCCGGGGTGGTGCCCGGCCTGCCCGACGAGCTCTTCGAGCACGACGGGCAGATGACCAAGCGCGAGGTCCGCGCGCTCACGCTGTGTGCGCTCTCCCCCTCGCCCGGCGAGCTGCTCTGGGACGTCGGAGGCGGGTCGGGCAGCATCGCGATCGAGTGGCTGCGCGCCCATCCCCGGTGCCGAGCCGTCTCGGTCGAGCGTGACCCTGCCAGGGCGGCGCGCATCACGTCGAACGCGCTGCGCCTGGGCACGCCTCACCTGCAGGTCGTCGCGGGGACCGCCCCGGCGGCGCTCGGCCCGCTCGAGCCGCCGGACGCGGTGTTCGTCGGTGGCGGCCTGACCGCCGACGGGGTGCTCGCCGCGTGCTGGGAGCGCCTGCGGCCCGGCGGCCGGCTCGTCACCAACGCCGTCACCCTCGAGAGCCAGGCGGAGGTGACCCGCCTGCAGGGGCGGCTGGGCGGCACCCTGCTGCGCGTCGACATCGCGCGCCAGGTCCCCGTCGGCACCTTCACCGGTTGGCGCCCCGCCATGCCGGTCGTCCAGTGGTCCGTGACCAAGCCCATGGAGGAAGAACGATGACCGTGCACTTCATCGGGGCCGGCCCCGGCGCGCCCGACCTCATCACCGTGCGGGGGCAGCGCCTGCTCCGGGAGTGCGGTGTGTGCCTGTATGCCGGCAGCCTCGTGCCGCCGGAGCTGCTCGCCGAGTGCCCCGACGGCGCCCGGCTCGTGGACACCGCGGACCTCACCCTCGACCAGATCGTCGAGGAGCTGCGGGCTGCCCACCGCGCGGGGGTGGACGTCGCGCGCCTGCACTCGGGCGACGTGTCGGTCTTCAGTGCGGTGGCCGAGCAGGTGCGCCGCCTCGAGGCCGACGGCATCCCCTACCAGCTCGTGCCCGGGGTGCCGGCGTTCGCGGCCGCCGCGGCCGCTCTCGGCCAGGAGCTGACGGTGCCCACGGTCGGGCAGAGCGTGGTGCTCACCCGCCTCGCCCGTGAGGCGACCGCCATGCCCGAGGGTGAGACGCTCGCGGCCTTCGGGGCGACCGGCGCGCTGCTCGTGGTGCACCTGGCGACCCATCTCGCCGACGAGGTGGCCGCCCAGCTGCTGCCGCACTATGGGTCCGACTGCCCTGCGGCGGTGGTGGCCTACGCCAGCCAGCCCGATGAGGTCGTGCTGCGCGGCACGCTCGCCACGATCGCCGACCAGGTGCGGCAGGCCGGCGTCCGGCGCACCGCGGTGATCCTCGTCGGGCGCGTGCTGGGTGCGGCGGACTTCCGCGACTCGCACCTCTACTCGGCGGAGCGGCGCCGCGCCGGCTGAGCCGGCCGGGGAGCGCTGCGGCCCACGATCCGCCCCGCGCGGTCGATGCAGACGGTGTCGACACTGACGGGTGCCGCACGCAGCACCTCGAGCGCCACGTCCCGGGCCCGGGTCGCCACGAGGTCGCCGAGCGGCAGGCCGGCGGCCTGGGCCGTCTGCAGTGCGCCGAGGCCGGTGGTGGCACCGGCGATCGCGCTCGCCGTCTCCGCAGTGGCGCCCGCCTCCCGGGCCAGGCGCGCCAGCAGGGCGAGGTCGACCTGCGAGCGGCCCGAGTGCAGGTCGAGGTGCCCGGCGGCCAGCTTGGACAGCTTGGCGAAGCCTCCGACGATGCTGAGCCGGTCCACCGGGTGGCGGCGCAGGTACTTCAGCACCGCCCCGGCGAAGTCGCCCATGTCGAGCAGGGCGTCGTCGGGCAGGCCGTACTCCTCGATGGCCACCCGCTCGGACGTCGACCCGGTGCAGCCCGCGACGTGTGGCCGGCCCATGGCCCGGGCCACGTCGATGCCCCTGCGGATGCTGTCGATCCACGCCGAGCACGAGTAGGGGACCACCACCCCCGTGGTGCCCAGGATGGACAGGCCGCCGAGGATGCCGAGCCGCGGGTTCCACGTCCGTCGGGCGATCGCCTCGCCGTCGTCGACGGAGACCTCGACGGCGACGTCGCCGGGCGCGTCGTGCTCCGCCGCGACCGCGGCGAGATGCTCGCGCATCAGCCGCCGGGGGACCGGGTTGATGGCCGGCTCGCCCACGTCGAGGGGCAGGCCCGGCAGGGTGACGGTGCCGACCCCCGGCCCGGCGCGAAAGACGACTCCCGAGCCGGGGGCGCCGAGGGTGACGGTGGAGCGGATCACGGCCAGGTGGGTGACGTCGGGGTCGTCACCCGCGTCCTTGGTGACCGCCGCCATCGCGCTCGCCTCGCCCAGGCTCTCGTCGGTCAGCGCGAAGGCCGGCCGCTGTCCCTGCGGCAGGGTGATGGTCACCGGGTCGGGAAACTCCCCGGTCAGCAGGGCGGTGTAGGCGGCGGTGGTCGCTGCCGTCGCGCAGGCCCCGGTGGTCCAGCCGCTGCGCAGACCGGTGCGGGCCAGCTGCGCCGGACGGCCGCCCCGGCGCTCAGCCATGCCGGGCCCCGCAGAGGCACGAAGGCGGCATACGGCAGCATGGACCCATGCCTGCCCGCCGCGTCCTGGTGCTGGGGGGCACCGGCGAGGCGAGGGAGCTGGCCGGTCGGCTCACGCAGCGGCGGGACGTCGAGGTCGTCTCGTCGCTGGCCGGGCGGGTGGCCGCCCCCCGCCTGCCGGCCGGTGAGGTGCGCGTCGGCGGCTTCGGCGGCGCCTCCGGCATGGCGCAGTGGCTCACGAGCCACGCGGTCGACGTGGTCATCGACGCCACCCATCCCTTCGCGTCCACCATCACCGAGCACGCCGCGGAGGCGGCCGCGCAGACCCATGTTGCCCTGCTTCGGCTGCACCGGCCCGCCTGGGTGGCGAAAGAGGGTGACCGCTGGCTGCCTGTCGCCTCGGTCGGCGCGGCGGCCCGGCGGGTGGCCGAGGTGGGGACGCGGGCCCTGCTGGCCACCGGGCGGCAGGACGTCCCCGCCTTCGCCTCCGTCGCCGACGTGTGGTTCCTGATCCGCTGCATCGACCCGCCGGCCGGGGCGTTGCCGCCGCGGCACGAGGTGCTGCTCGCCCGGGGGCCGTTCGACCTCGCCGCCGAGCGCGAGCTGCTGCGGCGCCACGGGATCGACGTGGTCGTGACGAAGAACAGCGGTGGCGCCGCCACCCGAGCCAAGCTCGACGCCGCCCGGCGCCTCGGGCTGCCCGTGGTCATCGTCGAGCGCCCCGCGCTGCTGCCCGGGGTCGCCACGGTGTCGTCGGTCGATGCCGCCATCGCCTGGCTCTCGCAGGGTCAGTCGGGGTAGCGGCGGGGCGTCCAGACGACCGTCGTGCCGTCCGCCCGCTCGGCGCGGCGGGTCTGCGACGAGCCGACGATGAGCAGCGTGCGCATGTCCACCGCGCCGGGGTCGAGGTCGACGAGGGCGACGACGCGGACCACCTCGCTCGGGCCGCCGACGTCGCGGGCGACCACGACGGGCGTGTCGGGCCTGCGCAGCCCGAGCAGCAGGTCGCGCATCGCCTCCACCTGGTGGCGGCGCTCGGACGAGGCCGGGTTGTAGATGGCGAGCACGAGGTCGGCCCGCGCGGCGGCCTCGAGGCGCCGAGCGATGACCTCCCAGGGCTTGAGCCGGTCCGACAGCGAGATTGTCGCGTAGTCGTGGCCGAGGGGCGCCCCGGCCCGGGCGGCCGCCGCATGGGCGGCGGTCATGCCGGGCAGCACGCGCACGGGGATGCCGCGGTAGCGGGTCTCGCACGCCACCTCGAGCACCGCGGTCGCCATCGCGAAGACACCGGGGTCACCGGACGACACGACCGCCACGCGGCGGCCCCGCCGGGCCAGGTCGAGGGCGAGCTCGGCCCGCTCGGACTCCACGCGGTTGTCCGACAGGTGGCGGGTCTGCCCGCTCCGCTCCGGCACACGGCGCAGGTAGGTGGTGTAGCCGACGAGGTCGTCGGCCGCGCGCAGGGCCGCCCGCGCCTCCGGCGTCGTCCACATCGGTCCGGCGGGCCCGAGCCCGACGACGACGACCTCGCCGGACCGGGCGGATGCGCTCTCGTCGGCGCGGGGCGCCCAGGCCGGGGCGCCGACCTCACTGGGCAGCACGGCCATGGAGAAGTAGGGCACCGACTCGGCCGCGACCGCCGACAGGGGCGCGGTGCGCTGCTGCGCCATGGTGGCCCGCTCGACGTACCACGCGTCGTCCAGGCGCCCGGCCCGCTCGAGGGCGGCGTGGACCGCGGGGAAGGTCCGCCCCAGCTTGAGCACCACGGCGGCGTCCGTCGTCGCGAGCCGGGCGGCCAGCTCCTCCTCCGGCAGGGTGCCGGGCAGCACGGTGAGCACCTCGTCGGCCTCGGCTAGGGGCCGGCCGAGGGCGCTCGCACCCGCCGAGACGGCCGAGACCCCCGGCACCACCTCCGTCTCGTAGCGGCCGGCCAGGCGCCGGTGCAGGTGCTGGTAGGAGCTGTAGACGAACGGGTCGCCCTCGGAGAGCACCGCGACGCTGCGCCCTGCGTCGAGGTGTGCCGCGAGCCGGGCCGCCGCCTCCTCGTAGAAGTCGGCCAGGGCGCCGCGGTATCCGCCGGGGTGCTCGGTGGCCTCGGTCGTCACCGGGTAGACGAGGGCCTCCTCGACGGCGGAGCCATCGAGGTATGCCGCGGCGATGGAGCGCGCGATGCTGCGTCCGTGCCGGGCGCTGTGGTAGGCGACGACGTCGACCGACCGGATCACCTCGACGGCGCGCACGGTCAGCAGCTTGGGGTCGCCGGTCCCGAGCCCGACGCCGAAGAGCCTGCCCGCCACCTACTCCTCCTCGCTGGCGATGGCG
>CALMNV010000132.1 GCA_937873285.1 uncultured Intrasporangium sp.
GACCTGCTCGACGAGGCCTTCGCCGAGCATCCTGCCCGACACCGGCTGGCCGTCGTCACGGCTGCCTCGAACGTGACCGGGGAGGTGTGGCCGGTCGAGCGTCTCGCGGCCCTGGCGCACCGGCACGGCGCCCGCGTGGCCGTCGACGCCGCGCAGCTGGCGCCGCACCGCCGCGTCGACCTTGCCGGCTGGGATGCCGACTATGTCGCCTTCTCCGGCCACAAGACCTATGCGCCCTTCGGTGCCGGAGTGCTCGCCGGGCGGACGGACTGGCTCGACGCCGGGCAGCCCTATCTCGTCGGCGGTGGCGCCACCCGGTCGGTGACCGAGCGGGGCACGGTGTGGGCGACCGGGGCAGCGCGGCACGAGGGCGGCAGCCCCAACGTGATCGGTGCCGTCGCGCTCGCCGCCGCCTGCGCGACGCTCCGGCAGCACCGGGCTGACATCGAGCGGCACGAGACGCACCTGCTCGACCGGTTGCGGGCCGGCCTCGAGACGGTGCCCGGGGTCGAGCAGCTGTCGATCTTCTCCGGCGAGCACGACCGGGTCGGGGTGCTCGCCTTCACCGTCGCCGGCCTCGAGCCGTCCTTCGTCTCGCAGGTCCTGTCCGTCGAGCACGGTATCGGCGTGCGCGACGGGAAGTTCTGCGCCCACCTGCTCGTCGACGAGCTGCTCGAGGACCCTTGGGGCGAGGGGCCCTCGGCGGCGGTGCGGGCGAGCCTGGGCCTGGCCTCGACCGTCGAGGGGGTCGACCGTCTCGTCGCAGCGCTTCGAGAGCTGGTCACCGAGGGGCCTCGCGCGAGGTGGACCCGCTCGGCGGGCGGCTGGGTGATCGAGGGAGAGGACCCGCGCGACGCGGTGGTCACCCGCCCCTGGTGACGGCGTAGGCCCCCCAGACGAGGGCGTGCTCCGTGCCGTGCACGGCCACCTGTCCGGCGTCCGTCAGGACCAGGCCCCGGCTGAGCACGTGGTCGAGCTGCACCCACGGCGGCATGCGGTGCCCGGCGAAGGGCCAGGTGCGCACCCAGCCGCCACCGGCCGCCCGCTGCGCGTCCTGCAGCCCCTCGGCGGCCTCGCGGAAGGCGGGGTGGCCCGTGGCGGCGTTGAAGTCGCCGAGGAGCAGGAGGGCCTCGCTGGCCGGCCGGCTCGCGCGCCACTGGGCCACGGCGCGCAGGCCGGAGCGCCACCGGCTGGTGCTGCCCGAGGCGGCGGCCGGCACCGAGACCGCCTTGACCCGCAGCCGCACCCCGCCGACCTCGACGGTCGCTTCCGGCGCCGCGCCGGCCCCGCGCCCGACCCCGCGGCTGGTCCCGCCGGCCGGGACGCCGGTCAGCGGGTAGCGGCTGAGCAGGATCGTGCCCGCTCCCCCACCCCCGACCGGAGCGCCGACCCGGTGTCGGAGGTAGCCGGAGAGACCGGCCGCGTCCAGGCGGCGCACGGCGTCGGGCGTAACGCGCAGCAGCACCAGGACGTCGACGGCGTGGAGACGGACCGCGTCCATCACCTGGGTGGCGTCCGCGGCGCCACCGGCCATGTCGGCCGACATCGCAGTCAGCGCCCGGGTCGCGCCCGGGTCGGCCTGTGACCGAAAGCCGGGGACGGCGAGCACGACTGCAGCGAGCGTTGCCGCGCCGACCGGCACGAGGAGGCGCTTGCGACGCAGCAGGGCGGTGCCGACGAGGAGGAGCCCGAGGCCGAGGGCGACGAACGGCCCGGTGGTCTGCAGGAGCACGATCGGGTATGCCGTCACGTCGAGCCATCGCGTGGACCACACGGCGAGGAGCAGCAGCAGGGCGCCGGCGATGGCGTCGTCGAGCCACCGCCGCACGGCTCAGGCCTGCAGCACGACGGGGATGATCATCGGCCGACGCCGGATCCTGCCGCCCGCCCACGAGCCCACCGCGCGGCGCACCACCTGCTGCAGCTGCTGGTCGTCGCGCACGCCGCCTGCCACGGCGTCCTCGATGGCGCGCTCGACGCGCGGGATGACCTGCGCGAAGAGCTCCTCGTCCTCGGCGAAGCCGCGCGCGGTGATCTGCGGCCCTGACGCGATCTTGCCGGTTGCCGCGTCGAGGACGACCACGCACGTGATGAAGCCCTCGTCGCGCAGGATCCGGCGGTCCTTGAGCAGCGCCTCGTCGGCCCCGCCGACGTTGCTGCCGTCGACGTAGACATAGCCGCACTCCACGACGCCGGTGATCGCCGCGTGGCCGTCGACGAGGTCGACGACGACGCCGTCCTCGGCCACGACGACGTTGTCCTCCGGCACCCCGCTGAGGATGGCCAGCTGGGCGTTGGCGTGCATGTGCCGCCACTCACCGTGCACGGGCAGCACGTTGCGGGGCTTGACGATGTTGTAGCAGTAGAGCAGCTCACCGGCGCTGGCGTGCCCTGACACGTGGACCCGGGCGTTGCCTCGGTGCACGACGGTCGCGCCGAGCCGCATCAGGCCGTTGATGACCCGGTAGACGGCGTTCTCGTTGCCGGGGATGAGGCTCGAGGCCAGCAGCACGGTGTCGCCCGGCCCGACGTCGATGCGGTGGTCGCGGTTCGCCATCCGGGAGAGGGCCGCCATCGGCTCGCCCTGCGAGCCGGTCGCGACGAGCACCACCTCGTCGTCGGGCAGTGAGTCGAGCCGCTTGATGTCGACGAGGATGCCGTCGGGCACGTGCAGGTAGCCCAGCTCGGCCGCGATCCCCATGTTGCGGACCATCGAGCGGCCGACGAAGGCGACCTTGCGCCCGGCCTTCTCCGCCGCGGTGAGCACCTGCTGCACGCGGTGGACGTGGGAGCTGAAGCAGGCGACGATGATGCGCCGCTCGGCGTGCCGGAAGACCTTGTCGATGGCCGGGGCGATCTCGATCTCCGGCGTCGTGAAGCCGGGCATGTCGGCGTTCGTCGAGTCGGTCAGGAAGAGGTCCACGCCCTCCTCTCCGAGCCGCGCGAAGGCGCGCAGGTCGGTGAGCCGGCCGTCGAGCGGCAGCTGGTCCATCTTGAAGTCGCCGGTGTGCAGCACGGTGCCGGCCGCGGTGCGCACGAAGACCGCGAGCGCATCGGGGATGGAGTGGTTGACGGCCACGAACTCGA
>CALMNV010000133.1 GCA_937873285.1 uncultured Intrasporangium sp.
ACCTGGGGGAAGAGCTGCGGCTCGACCCCCTCGAGGTCCCGCAGCGGCTGGAAGAGGTCGATCGAGAGTCCGAGGTCGGCGCACCTGCGGGCCACCTCTGCGGGCGGCAGCGGCGACGCGACGAGGTCACTGTCGAAGACCTCGATGCCGTCGAACTTCGCGGCTGCGATGGCGGTCAGCTTCTCGTCGAGCGCGCCGCTCACCGACACCGTGGCAATGGCCTTGTGCATCGTCCCTCCGTCAGCGATCGGTGGCCTGCAGGTCGGCGCTGATCGCCGCAGCCGCTTCGAGCAGCGCCGGGAGGTAGGACGCGAGGCTGTCGTCGCGGACCGAGCCCGCCTGGGTCGAGACGTTGACCGCCGCGACGACCCTTCCGTCCCGGCCGCGCAACGCAGCCGCGAGGGAGCGCAGCCCGGGCTCGAGCTCCTGGTCGACGAGGCTGAAGCCCTGCGAGCGCACCCGGTCGAGCTCCTGCGACAAGGTGCCCGCGTCGACGATCGTGCGGTCGGTGAGCGGCTGCAGCCGCGTCGAGGCGAGGACCCTGTCGAGCTCGGCACGGGGCAGGGCGGCAAGGAGCACCCGTCCCATCGACGTGGCATAGGCGGGGAAGCGGGTCCCCACGCTGATGTCCACGGTCATGATGCGGCGGGTCGCCACTCGTGCGACATAGACGATGTCGGAGCCGTCGAGGACCGCCACCGAGACGGACTCCCCGAGCCGCGCGGACAGCGCCTCGAGGTGGGGCTGGGCGATCTGGGGCAGTCGCATCGCGGACAGGTAGGCATAGCCCAGCCGCAGGACCCGCGGTGTCAGCGAGAAGAGCCGGCCGTCGGTCCGCATGTAGCCGAGGTCGACGAGGGTGAGCAGGAACCGCCGAGCCGTGGCGCGCGTCAGTCCGGTGCGGCGCGCGACGTCGCTCAGGGTGACCGCCTCGTTGTCCGCGTCGAAGGACTCGATGACGGCGAGCCCCCGGCCGAGGGACTGCACGTGGGCCTCCCCGCGCCCGCTTCCGCGGACGTCGGGGCCGCCCGTGCCTGTCATGGCCGCCACCATATCCGTCGCCCTCACGCCCCGCCGGGGGCTGCCGTGAGCGGCACGTCCAGGCGCCGCCCCAGCTCGGCGAGGGTGATGCCGAAGGTGCGCTGCACGGCCACCTCCCCGCCGGTCAGCAGGAAGACGCCGTGGTCGGTGTAGACCCGGCTGACGCACGCGAGGCCGGTGAGGGGGTAGGTGCAGCGCGGCACGAGCTTGGGCCGGCCGTCCTTGCCGAAGAGGGTCATCATCACGTAGACGTCCCTTGCCCCGGTCGCGAGGTCCATGGCCCCGCCCACCGCGGGGATCGCGTCGGGCGCGCCGGTGTGCCAGTTCGCGAGGTCGCCGTTCGCCGCCACCTGGAAGGCGCCGAGGACGCAGACGTCGAGGTGCCCGCCCCGCATCATGGCGAACGAGTCGGCGTGGTGGAAGTATGCCGCGCCCGGCAGCTCGGTGACGGGCACCTTGCCGGCGTTGATGAGGTCGGGATCCACCTCGTCCCCCACCGCGACCGGTCCCATGCCGAGCATGCCGTTCTCGGTGTGCAGCACGATGCCTCGCTCCGCCGGCAGGTAGTCCGAGACGAGCGTCGGTTGCCCGATCCCGAGGTTGACATAGGAGCCGGCCGGAATGTCCTCGGCGACCAGGCGGGCCATCTGCTCCCGGGTGAGGGGCCCGCCGCTCACTGCCCCTGCCCCATTCGAGTGACCTCGGTCGACGCCGGGTCGGCGTCCGGGACGACGACGACCCGGTCGACGTAGATGCCCGGGGTCACGACGGCCTCGGGGTCGATGGCGCCGGTGTCGACCAGCTCTGAGATTTGCACCACGGCCGTGGCGGCCGCCGTGCACATGATCGGGCCGAAGTTGCGGGCGGTGCGGCGGTAGACGAGGTTGCCCATGCGGTCGGAGCGCAGCGCCTTGACAAGGGCCAGGTCGGCGGTGATGGGCAGCTCCAGGAGGTAGTCCCGGCCACCCAGCCGGCGCACCTCCTTGCCCTCGGCGAGCAGGGTCCCCACGCCGGTCGGCGTGTAGAAGCCTCCCAGGCCGGCGCCTCCGGCGCGGATCCGCTCGGCGAGGTTGCCCTGCGGCACCACCTCCAGCTCGATCCGACCGGCTCGGTAGAGCTCGTCGAAGACGTAGGAGTCGCTCTGCCGGGGGAAGGAGCAGATGATCTTGCGCACCTGGCCGCCGGCGAGCAGCGCGGCAAGCCCCCGGTCTCCGTTGCCGGCGTTGTTGTTGACGACCGTCAGGTGCTGGGCCCCCGTCCGGCGCAGCGCGTCGATGAGCTCCATCGGCTGCCCTGCGGTGCCGAAGCCCCCGATGAGCACCGTGGCCCCGTCCTGCACGCCGGCGAGCGCCTCGTCGGGCCCGGGCGCGATCGTCAGGCGGCTCATGAGGCCGTGCTCTCGAGGACGACGGCCAGCCCCTGACCCACGCCGATGCAGATGGCCGCCACGCCCCAGCGGTGGCCGCCCTCGCGCATCCGCCCTTCCAGCGTGCCGAGGATCCGGCCGCCCGAGGCGCCGAGCGGGTGCCCGATGGCGAGGGCGCCTCCGCGTGCGTTGACGATGTCGGGGTCGATGCCCCACGCGTCGATGCACACGAGCGACTGCACCGCGAAGGCCTCGTTGAGCTCGACGGCCGTCACGTCGCCCCAGCCGATCCCGGCTCGTCTCAGCGCCGTGTTCGCCGCCTCGACGGGCGCGTAGCCGAACCGCTGCGGCTCGAGGGCGAAGCTCCCGCGCCCCGCGATGCGGGCCAGCGGCGGCGCCCCCACGAGCCGCTCCGCGGACGCCGCCCCGATGAGGACGGCCGAGGCCCCGTCGTTGAGCGGCGAGGCGTTGCCGGCCGTGATCGTGCCGTCGGCACGGAACGACGGCGTCAGGGCGGCGAGGCGCTCGGGGGTCGACTCGGCCCGGATGCTCTCGTCGCGCTCGAGGTCGGCGCCGGGCACGGCGGCGACGAGGTCGTCGTAGAACCCGTCGGTCCACGCCTCGTCGGCGAGGCGGTGCGAGCGCACGGCGAACTCGTCCTGCCGCTCGCGGCTGACGGCATACTGCTCACGCAGCTGCTCGTTCGCCTCGCCGAGCGAGACGGTCCACGCCGCCGGCATCGCCGGGTTGACGAGGCGCCAGCCGAGGGTCGTCGACGACAGGGTCGCGTTGCCGGCCGGATAGGCGCGCTCCGGCTTGGGCAGCACCCAGGGGGCCCGGCTCATCGACTCGGTGCCGCCGGTGAGGACGAGCTCGGCGTCGCCGGTCTCCACCTGACGCGAGCCGATCATGGCCGCGTCGAGGCTCGACCCGCACAGCCGGTTGACGGTGGTGGCCGGCACCGAGACGGGCAGCCCGGCGAGCAGACCCGCCATCCGGCCGACGTTGCGGTTGTCCTCGCCCGCGCCGTTGGCGTTGCCGAAGACGATCTCATCGACGGCGGCCGGGTCGAGGTCCGGCGTCTTGGACAGCAGGGCCGTGATGGCGGTCGCCGCGAGGTCGTCGGGGCGCACCCCCGCGAGTGCGCCTCCGAACCGGCCGAACGGAGTCCGGACCGCCGTGTAGAGATATGCCGCCGGCACCGTCATCACATCCTTGTCTGAGGTGGGAGCCGTGATGGGCATGACGCACGATGTTCACTAGACGAACATAGGTGCGCTATGTGAACCGCCATGCTAGTGCGACCTCTCCGGGTCGTCAACGCTGGCGAATGCCTCCTGTGCCGTGCGGAACGCCGCGTTGGCCGCCGGCACGCCGCAGTAGACGGCCGACTGCAGCAGCACTTCGGCGATCTCAGCGCGGGTCAGGCCACCCCGCAGGGCGGCTCGCACGTGCAGCCCCAGCTCCTCCCAGTGGCCGTGCGCGACGAGGGCGGTGAGCGTGATCATCGACCGGGAGCGCCGGTCGAGGCCGGGGCGGGTCCACACCGAGCCCCAGGCATACCGGGTGATGAGGTCCTGGAAGTCCCGCGTCGTCTCGTCGGTCGCCGCCACCGCACGATCGACGTGGGCGTCGCCGAGGACCGCTCGCCGCACGGCCATCCCGCTGCGGTGCACCTCCTCCTGCGTCTGCAGGCCGGCGAGAAAGCCGAGGAGCACGGTGGCGGTCCGCAGGGGGGCCTCCGCCGGCGCGAGGTGCCCGACGTCGTCGAGCACGACGAGGCGGCCCGCCGGAACCCCGTCGGCCAGCGCTCGCCCGAGCTCGGGTGGCGCGACCGGATCGAGCGCGCCGGAGACCACGAGCAGCGGTGGCCGGACCGCGCCGAGGCGGTCGGTCAGGTCGAGCGCGGCGAGGGCCTCGCACACCAGCGCGTAGGACTCGGCGTCGGCATCCCGCAGGTCCTGCAGCAGGGCCGCGGCCGTCGCCGGCTCTCGATCGAGGAAGCCCGGGGCGAACCATCGGTCGGCGGACCCCTCGACGAGCGCGGAGGTGCCGCTGCGCCGCACGAGCTCGGCGCGCTGGCGCCAGCCCACCGCGCTGCCGATCCTCGCGCCGGAGCAGAGGACCGCCGCCGCGTCGACCCGGTGCGGAGCGTCGAGGGCCAGCTGCAGGCCGACGGCGCCGCCGACGGAGTCGCCGGCGTGGCGGAAGGGCCGGCCGACGCCGCGCCGGCCGTCGGTCCGGTCGACGAGGTCGAGCACCGCCGCAGCGAGCTCGGCGATGGTGAACGGCGCGGTCGCGGGCGCGCTGCGACCGTGCCCGGGCAGGTCCCAGGCGACGACGTCGTGGGTGTCGGCCAGCCCGGTGGCGCACTCGTGCCACAGGCGGGTCGAGGTGCCCAGCGACGGGCCCAGCACGAGCAGCGGCCATCCGGTGCGCTCGGGCGTCAGGCGGGTGGCGGTGAGGACGGGGACGGGCACGGCTACTCCTTCGCAGGTGGGGCGGCGGTGGTGGGCGTGCGAGCAGCGGCGACCGTGACGTCGACGAGCCGCGGGCGGCCCGACCGCGGCCTGCGCAGCACTCGGTTGACCGAGGCCTGGCGTGGGTAATGGCACCAACCGGCCCGCTCGACCGGTTCGATCGTGCGCCGGCACCGGCCAGCGCCGGTGGGGCTTCAGTGGCGTCCGGCGCGGTCGGCCCGGGCCCAGCCGGGGCGTTGGGTGAGCCAGAACAGGTAGCCGAGGGCGGGCAGGACGACGGCGCCGGCGGCCGCGAAGACGACGACCAGCGCCCACAGCGTGGCTCGGGCGCCGGCGGCGCGGTCGATGGTGATGACCTCAGCGAGGACCCACGGGTACTGCCCGACGCCCCAGCCGATGACGACCGCGACCACGGCGACCGCCGCGCCGGCCCGAGCCACCTGGAAACGTCGGGACCAGAGGGCGGCAAGAGCGGTCGCGCCAGCAACCACTGAGATGGCGATGGCGGGCGCGGCTCGCCCGGTGAGCCCGTCGAAGAGCGCCGCTGCGTCGCGCTCGAGCAGGGGGATCGCCGCGAGGGCAGCGGCGCCACTGAGCACACCGGCGGCAAGGGCGCGGCGACGGCACGCCTCGACGAGCGCGGTGTCGTCGCGGTTGGCGGCCTCGGCGGTCAGGAAGGTGGCGGCGAGGAACGAGCAGGTGAGCACGGCGAGGGTGCCGCCGGCCCGGCCGGTCCAGAGGGGACCCCCTCCGAGACGATGGGACCTGCGGCACCTGCCCACGGGTGTGCGCAGGTGCCGGCACCTGCTCACCACTGTGCGCAGGTGCCATACGCGGCGGAGGAGGTCAGGGACGAGGGAAGTCGGTAACCGATCGGGCGTAGGAGCGGGCGCGGTCCGCCCAGGTCACCAGATCCAGACGACGAGAGCAGCCAGCTTTTCATCGCCGACTGGCTTCGCGAATCGGCGGCTCCGACGCGATAGGCGCGCCGTAGTTAGCCCCCCGTGACTTACGGGGGGGTAATGGATGGTTGATGGATAGCTCGGCGCTGGACGGCCTGTTCCTCGCCCGGCGCGTCTCGGAGGCCGCCGCGGAGCTGCTGCAGACGTTGGTGCACCAGCGCCATCGCCGCCGCGCGCGCGCTGGATCTCGAGTGGCGCATCGCGCGAGACCACCCCGCCGTCCCCTGCGACCCGGCGCTCATCGCCCGCCTCGGCCACGCGGTCGCGGCAACCGGCCATCCCGTCGAGCATCTCCCGTCCGGCGCGGGCCACGACGCGGTCACCATGTCCGCCGTCGTCCCGGTGGCCATGCTCTTCGTCCGCTGCGCGGGCGGCATTAGCCACCAGCCGGCGGAATCGGTGACGGCCGATGACGTCGCCGTCGCCATCGATGTCCTCGACCACTTTCTCGCGTCCCTCGCCCACGAGGGACGGTCATGACCCGGTACGACCGCATCGTCCGCGGCGGCCTCGTCGTGACCGGCGAGGGCGTTGCTCGGGCCGACATCGCCATCGCGGGCGAGACGATCGCCGCCATTGCGCCCGACATGGAAGGCGTGTCAAGAGAAGAGATTGACGCTCGCGGTCTGCACGTCCTCCCCGGCGCGGTCGACATCCACGTCCACTTCAACGAACCCGGCCGCACCGAGTGGGAAGGCTGGGCCACCGGCTCGGCGGCCTGCGCCGTCGGTGGCACGACCACCGTGGCCGAGATGCCCCTCAACGCCCACCCCCCAACCCTCGACGGCCCCGCCTTCGACACCAAGCGCGCGGCGGCCCAGGCCGGCTCATACGTCGACTTCGCCCTCTGGGGCGGCCTCACTCCGCTCAACCTCGACCGCATGCAGGAGCTGGCGCAGCGCGGCGTCATCGGCTTCAAGGCGTTCATGTCCAACTCCGGCATCGCCGATTTCCCCGCCGCCGACGACGCCACACTGCTGCAAGGCATGCAAACCGCGGCCGCATCGGGATTGCCCGTCGCCGTCCACGCCGAAAACGACGCCATCACGTCGGCCCTCGCCGTGCGGGCCGTCGCCGAAGGTCGCACGGGACCGCGCGACTACCTCGCTTCGCGGCCGGCCATCGCCGAGACCGAAGCCATCGCCCGCGCCATCCACCTCGCCGAGGAAACCGGCTGCGCCCTGCACGTGGTCCACGTCAGCACCGGCCGCGGCGTCGCCCTCATCGCCGAGGCGCGCGCCCGCGGCGTCGATGTCACGGCGGAGACCTGCCCCCACTACCTCCTCTTCACCGAGGACGATCTGGAGCGGCTCGGCGCCGTCGCCAAGTGCGCCCCGCCCCTGCGCCCGCGCTCGGACGTAGACGCGCTCTGGCAAGCCCTTTTCGACGGAGACATCCACGTCGTGGCCTCCGACCACTCGCCGGCGCCGCCCGAGATGAAAACCGGCGACGATTTCTTCGCTATCTGGGGCGGCATCTCCGGCTGCCAATCGCTCCTCGGCGCCCTCCTTTTCGCCGGGCACATTGAGCGAGGACTTCCTTTGGCATCGGTCGCCGCCCTGCTGGCCGAGCAACCGGCGCAGCGTCTACGGATGGCCGGCAAGGGACGCATCGCCATCGGCTGCGACGCCGACCTCGTCTTGGTCGATCTGGGCGAACGGTATACCCTTGCCCCGGAACAACTGCGCTACCGCCACCGCCGTAGCCCCTTCGCAAACATGGCGTTCGCCGGCAAACCGCGGCGGACCATCCTGCGCGGAGAGACGATCGCGATCGACGGCGAGCCGGTTGACGCGCCGCGAGGCTGTTTGGTGAAACCGACCCCGGCAGAGCAAAGGTGATGTGGAAAACCTATCTTCAACCACAAACCCTCGATGACGCGCTCGGCCTCCTTGCCGAGCACGCGGGGAGCGCCCGTATCGTCGCCGGCGGCACCGACGTCATGGTCGAGCTCTCCCGCGGCGTGCGGGCCACCAACACGCTGATCGACATCACCGCCGTCCCCGGCTTGCGCCAGATTCGGCTCGTCGACGGCGTCATCTCCCTCGGCGCCCTCACCACCCATAACGACGTCATCGCCTCCCCCCTCTGCCGGGATCGCGCCCGCCCCCTCGCCCAGGCCTGCTGGGAAGTCGGCGCGCCCCAGATCCGCACCCGCGGCACGGTCGCCGGCAACCCCGTCACCCCCTCCCCCGCCAACGACACCATCACCCCCCTCCT
>CALMNV010000134.1 GCA_937873285.1 uncultured Intrasporangium sp.
CATCGGCTTCGCCGGAGCCCCGTTCACCCTCGCCTCCTACCTCGTCGAGGGCGGCCCCTCGAAGCACCACGAGAAGACCAAGGCGCTCATGCACGGTGATCCCGAGCTGTGGAACGCCCTCTGCGGCAGGCTTGCCCAGATCGCCGGGGCCTTCCTGCGCGTGCAGGCAGAGGCTGGTGCGAGCGTCGTGCAGCTCTTCGACTCCTGGGTGGGTGCGCTCTCGCGGGCGGACTACGCGGCATACGTGCAACGCCACTCGGCCGCAGCCCTCGCCGCGGTGGCCGACCTCGACGTCCCGACCATCCACTTCGGGGTGGGCACCGGTGAGCTGCTCGACCTCATGGGAGAGGCGGGAGCCGACGTCGTCGGCGTGGACTACCGGGTGAGCCTCGCCGACGCGACGAGGCGGCTCGGGCCGACGTATGCCGTGCAGGGCAACCTCGACCCGGCCCTGCTCTTCGCGCCGTGGCCGGTCATCGAGCGGCGGGTCCGCGAGATCGTCGAGGAGGGCCGGCAGGTGCCGGGGCACATCTTCAACCTCGGGCACGGCGTGCTTCCCGCAGTCGACCCGGAGGTGCTGACCCGGGTCACGCAGCTCGTCCACGAGGTGTCGGCTCGCTGATGGCGGCGCCGTCGCTGGCGAGGTCCAGCCTGACGATGGTCAGCGGGTCTTTCGCCTCGCGGCTGCTCGGCACGATCCGGGCGGGGCTGCTCACCGCGATCATCGGCGCGCAGGCTGCCGGCGACGCGTTCTCGCTGGCGAACACGCTGCCCAACGTGCTCTACGTCCTTGCGGCGGGAGGCATCCTCAACGCCGTGCTCATCCCGGCCCTGTCCCGAGCGATGAAGCTGGAGGACGGGGGGCGCGAGTTCACCGACCGGGTCGTCACGGTGGCGGTCACGGCCATGCTGGCGCTCACCGTCGTCGTCACGGCGGGGGCCGGCGTCTTCGTGTGGCTGCTGGCCGGAAGCCGCAGCCCTGCCTTCCAGGACCTCGCGGTGGCCTTCGCCCTCATCTGCCTGCCGCAGGTCTTCTTCTACGGCCTGTTCGCGCTGCTGGGGCAGATCCTCAACGCCAAAGGGCGGTTCGGGGCCTTTGCGTGGGCGCCCTTCATGGCCAACGTCGTGGCGGTGGCGGGGCTGCTCATCTTCATTGTGCTCTTTCCGGCGCCGCGCCTGACGGGGGAGCGGGGCGAGTCCCTACCCCGCCCGCCCGAGCTGTGGAGCGGCCCGATGATCTGGCTCTTTGCCGGCTCGGCCACGCTCTCGGTCGTCGTGCAGGCGCTCTGGCTGCTCCCCGCCCTGCGCCGCACGGGCTTTACGTACCGACCCCGGTGGGGGCTGCGGGGCGTGGGGCTCGGCGGGGTCAGCCGACTGGCGCTGTGGGCCTTCGCCGGCCTGGCGGTCTCGCAGCTCGGGTTCTTCATCACCCAGGCGGCACTCAACCGCGCCGCGAGCCAGGGCTCACGCGACGACCCGGTGCTCGGGCCGGCGGTCTACGCCATCGCCTTCACGATCTTCATGCTGCCGCACGCGTTCGTCACGGTGTCGATCATCACCGCCCTCTTTCCACGGCTGGCCCAAGCCGCTGCTGACGGAGACCTTCCGCGGCTGAAGGCGGACTACCGGCGTGGGCTGGTGCTGCCGCTCGTCGCCAACGTGCCCGTCATGGTCTTCGTCATGGTCGCGGCCGAGCCCATCGTCACCCTCCTCAACCCCGGGGTGGACCGACGCTCGCTGGGGGTGGCCGCTGCCGTGCTCGTCGTCATGATGCTGGGGATCGTGCCGTTCGGGATCGACCTGCTGTCGTATCGGCTGCTCTTCGCCGAGGAGGACGGGCGATCCACCTTCCGGATGCAGGTGGCGCTGACGTCGGTGACCCTCCTGGCCGGTGTGCTCACGCTCGTCCTGCAACCCCGGTGGGCGGTCGGGGTGCTCGCCTTTGGCCAGACGCTCGGCAACGTCGTCAGCTCCTCGATCGGCGTGTGGACGGTGCGCCGCAGGCTCGGCTCGCTCGGCCTGGCCCGGGTGCTGGACGCCGCCGCCCGCGTCGCCGTCGCCGCCACGGGTGCCGGGCTGCTCGCCTGGGGGGCGATGACGGTGCTCGCGCCTGTGCTGGCCGACCCCGACGGTCCCCGCGGCATGTCCGTCACGCAGCGGATCTTCACGAACGGCCTCGCCGTGGGGCTGCTCGGCCTGGTCTTCGGCGTCGTCTACCTCTTGCTCGCCCATGCCCTGCACGTGCGTGAGGTGCGCGAGATCGCCGATCTGGTGCGCCGCAGAGTGGGACGTACTCCGGTGACCGCGGCGCGCTGACCCTTGTCGAGTGGCCAGTTCCGCACCGTGATCGAACGGTCGAGTGGCCAGTTCCGCACTGAAGGGGGGCCGGGTGCGTGCACGGAACTGGCCACTCGACTGGAGGGAGGGTTGGGGGGTGGGGGTGGGGGTGGGGTGGGGGTGGCGGGACGTTCAGGGAGCGGTGGACACCGGCGGTGGCGTCCCGCGGCGGCGCCAGCCGCGGCGGCGCCAGCCGCGACGGGCGAGGGCGGCGGCGCCGAGCCCGATGAGGAGCCAGGGCAGCAGCACGGCCAGACCGGTCACGATGACCCCGAGGGAGCCGAGCAGAGCCGACCAGGCCTCGCGCAAGGTGACGACGAAGCCGTTGGTCCCGCTTCCAACCGACGCCGAGCCCGCCCACAGCGTGAGCGTCACGTCGGAGGTGGTGGTGCGCCGGTCGAGCTCGGCGAGACGCTGCTGGAGCGAGTCGAGGTCGGCCTGCCGCCGGCTCAGCTCGCTCTCGAGCAGCACGATCTGCTGCAGGTCGGTGGCCTTGGCCAGCAACGCACGCACCCGCTCCACGCTGTCCCTCATGGGCGCGATCCGGGCCGAGGTGTCGACATAGGCGTCGGTCACGTCCTCGGCCTGGCTGGTGCGGTAGGACACCGTGCCTAGCCCCGCCAGCTCGGTGAGCACAGCGTCGAGCTTGCCTGCGGGCACTCGGACGGTGATCCGCGCCTCGTCGACCGCAACGGGCGGTATGCCGCCTTCCTGGCTCGGGACCGGACGTGCACTACCAGCGGGAGCTGGCGCGGTGACGACGTTCTCGGCCGTCACCGTGCCCCCGGCGGCGGCCGCGATGGCGCGCGCCCTGCTGCTCGCCGCCGCGAGGTCCGGCACATGAAGGCCCAGCCAGGCGGAGCGGGCGATCTTGGCGGTGACGACCGCAGCGGCGGCTGGCGCTCCTGCCCTCCCCGCCGTCCCGAGCGTCGGTCCCGGGGCGGGCGTGCTCGCCGTCCCGGCCTCGGATGTGTCCGCGGCAGCCCGGCCCGAGGACGTCTCTCCCGTCGTGGAGGCGTTGACTCCGCGCTCCCGAAGCCCAAGGGGGACTGCGGCCGCCAGCAGCAGCAGGACGGCGACCAGGAGGAGCACGAGCCGGCGACGGTCGGCGGTCAGCGTTGGGCGGGGGAGGGGCCCGTCGACGGTCATGGTGCACTCCCAGCAGTGGGTGAAGGCGACGGCCGCCGCGGATCGGCACCGCTCGCTACCGAATAGACACGATGGGGCCCGGATTCGTTGCCGCAGACGAGTGGCACAGTGGCGGCATGGTCACACGCGTAGCGGTCGTCGGCGGCGGCATCACCGGCCTGTCGGCCGCCTGGGAGCTCGTCGGCTCCAGGTCTGCGGCGGAGGGCCCTGAGCTGGCGGTGACCGTGCTGGAGGGCTCGCCGGTCGTCGGCGGCAAGCTGCGGCTCGACACCGTCGCCGGGTCGCTCCTCGACGTCGGGGCGGAGTCGGTGCTGGCCCGTCGGCCGGAGGCGATGACCCTGATCGCCGAGCTCGGGCTCGGCGACCGCACCGTGCACCCCGCCCCGGTGTCCGCGAGCGTCATCTCCCGGGGGCGCCGCTGGCCGCTGCCCAAGGCGACGCTCATGGGGGTGCCGTCCGACCTCGACTCCGTGCGCGGCCTGCTGACCGACGCGGAGGTGTCCCGGCTCGCGGCCGAGGCGCTCACGCCACCGATCCACGGCGACGTGGCGGTGGGAGCCTTCGTCGAGGACCGCCTCGGAGCGGCGGTCACCGACAAGCTCGTCGAGCCGCTCCTTGCCGGCGTCTACGCCGGCCACGCCCGACACCTGTCTCTCGAGATGTCTGTCCCGGCGCTGCACGGCGCCGCCCGGGAGGGCCGGTCCCTCCTCGAGACGGCGCGCGCAGCTGCGGCGGCCGCGGCGGACGGCCCCGCCGCCGGCACCCCCGTCTTCGCCTCCCTGCGTGGCGGCCTCGGCTCGCTGCCCAGCGTGCTGCGATCCCTGCTGGCGGACAGGGGGGCCGAGGTCCTGACCGGCCGGGCCGTGCGTCAGGTGCGCAGGACCTCCTCCGAGTACCTCGTCACCTCGGGGCCGACGACGGAGCAGGTCGAGCGCCCCTTCGACGCCGTCGTCCTTGCGACGCCCGCGGCACCTGCCGCTCGACTGCTGCGCGGCGCGGCGCCCGCGGCCGCCGCGCTCCTGGCCACGGTGGAGTCGGCTTCCATGGCGATCATCACCCTCGCGCTGGACGGGCCGGTCGACGCGCTCGCCGGCAGCAGTGGCTTCCTCGTGCCCCCGACCGAGCCGCTGACGATAAAGGCGTCGACGTTCAGCAGCGTCAAGTGGCCGTGGCTGCGCGAGCGCGATCCGGACCGCACCTTCCTGCGGGCCTCGATGGGGCGCCACCGCGAGGAGGCGACCCTGCAGCAGTCCGACGAGGCGCTGGTCGGCATCGCCCTCCGCGACCTCGCCACCGTCGTCGGGGCGCTGCCCGCGCCCGTCGGCGCGCACGTCCAGCGGTGGGGCGGGGGACTGCCGCAGTATGCCGTCGGCCACCGCGAGCTCGTGGCCCGAGCCCGGGCGGCGCTGCCCCCGGGGCTCGTCGTGGGCGGCGCGGCATACGACGGGGTGGGGATCCCCGCGTGCATCGGCTCCGGGCGCGCGGCAGCACGCGCCGTGCTGACCCGGCTGCCGGGACACCGTGCCCGCTTGCGAGGATGAAGGCATGACTGAGCGACTGACGCCGACCCAGATGCGGGAGATCAACGACACCATCCGCTACTCGATGTGGTCGGTGTTCAGCGCTGCGGCGCCTCTCGGCGAGGACCGCGCGGCCGTGACCGCCGAGCTGCAGCAGCTGCTTGACACGCTTGCGTCCGAAGGTGTCACCGTGCGTGGGCTCTACGACGTGGCCGGCCTGCGCGGAGACGCCGACTTCATGGTCTGGTGGCACGCCGAGACGATCGAGGCCCTGCAGTCGGCCTACCACCGCCTGCTGCGCACCAGCCTCGGCGCGGCCCTCGAGCCGGTCTGGTCGTCTGCAGCCCTGCACCGGCCGGCCGAGTTCAACAAGAGCCACATCCCCGCCTTCATGGCCGACGAGGTGGCCCGAAAGTACGTCTGTGTCTACCCGTTCGTCCGCTCCTACGACTGGTACGTCCTGGAGGACGCCGACCGTCGCGACATGCTGCGCGAGCACGGGCAGATGGCCCGGGACTACCCCGACGTGCGCGCCAACACCATCGCCGCGTTCGCGTTGGGTGACTACGAGTGGCTGCTCGCGTTCGAGGCCGACGAGCTGCACCGCATCGTCGACCTCATGCGAGAGCTGCGGGCCTCGCGCGCGCGGCTGCACGTCCGCGAGGAGGTGCCCTTCTTCACCGGGCCGCGCGTCGAGCCGGCGGAGCTGGTCGCGAGCCTGCGCTGAGCGACTGGCCCGCAAGAGGCATGCCGCTCGTCAGCACCGGCTGCCGCCGTTTCCCGACCGCAGGATGATCGCGGCGGCGGGGATGAGGAGGAACCACCACCAGCGCCCGGTGGTGAAGAAGAGCAGAAGGGCGAGGAGCGGGAGCAGGCCGAGGACGGCCTCGCGCCAGCCACGCCCCGACTGGGTGGTCGCCACCGCCGAGCCGGGGCCGGCCACGACGGCGGGTCGGGTCGGCAGGTCGACGAAGAGCACGGCCAGGTCGGCTCGGGTGACGGCATCCATCGCCCTGCCGCGGCGATCCTCGTACTCCTCAGGGTCGAGGCGTCCCGCGCGGTAGTGCTCGTCGAGGAGCCGGATCGCCTCCGCGCGCTCGTCGGCGCTCAGCCGGTACTCCGGGTGCTCGACCATGCGCTCAACCTACTGCGGGAGGTGCCGGCCGAGAGAGCGGTTTGGTCAGGCGTCAGGGCTGAGCGTCACGCTGATGGAGTTGATGCAGTAGCGCTGGTCCGTGGGCGTGGGATACCCCTCGCCCTCGAAGACGTGGCCCAGATGCGAGCCGCACGAGGCGCACCGCACCTCGACCCGGCGCATGCCCAGCGACCGGTCCTCGATGTACTCCACTCGGTCCTCGGCCAGCGGCGAGTAGAAGGAGGGCCAGCCGCAGTGGGACTCGAACTTCGCATCGCTGCGGAACAGCTCGGCGCCGCAGCCGCGGCAGGCGTAGACGCCGGCCGTCTTCGTGTCGGTGTACTCCCCGCGGAACGGCGCCTCCGTGCCGGCCTCGCGCAGCACGTGGTACTCCTCGGGCGTGAGCCGCTGCCGCCACTCCTCCTGACTCCGCGAGACGGCATACGGGGTGCTGCGGGGGGTGGCGTCGCTCATGCCTGTCCCAACGCGACGGGGCCCGGGTTTGTGCCCGTCGCGTGCCGCCTGCCGGCAGACCCCTCAGCTGCGCCCGCCCCGCAGGGTGAGCCGCACGACCTGCGGGTCGTGGTCGGAGTCCTGGTCGGCGAAGGGGCTGTTGGTGTGCACGATGTCGTAGTCGTATGCCGGGCGCTTCCCGCCGCGTGGCGCACCGGCGAGCGCGCGGCTGATGAGGATCTGGTCGAGGACCTGTGAGTTGCCCTGGTAGACGTAGGTCCAGCGCTCGCTCGCCGGCAGCGTTCGCGGCAGGTCGACGAGGGAGCCATCGCCCACGAGGATGTCGGTTGTCCGGCTGAACTCAAAGTCGTTGATGTCGCCGAGGACGACCACGTTGGCCCGCCCGTCTGCCGCGAGGAGCTTGTCGACGAACGAGCGGACCTGTCGAGCCTGCTCGGCCCGCTGCACCTCCGAGCCGCGGACCGGCTGCTGCCATCGGCCGAACAGCGGGTCGTCGCCGCCCTTCGAGGCGAAGTGGTTGGCGACGACGAAGACGATCTGGCCACGGAACCGGAACTCCCCGGCGAGCGGCTTGCGGGAGCTGGCCCACGCGCTCGACGCCGGGTTGACCCGACCGGGGGAGAGAGTCAGGTGGGTGGACCGGCCTCGGCCGGCGACGTCGACCGGGGTCGTGGCGTCGCCGCCCGGCCGGTCGACGAACCTCAGCCCACGGTCGGTGCGGAAGAGGAAGACCTGCCGGATGTTGCCGCCCGGCTGCCCACCGTCGGCCCCGTCGGTGGGGTCGACCCACCGGGCCTCGTAGCGGGGGCCGCCCGCGGCCGCGACCGCCGCGATAAGCCTGTCGGACGTCGCCGCGGAGTCCACCACGCCGTCCCGTGCCGGACCACTGCCGTCCTGGATCTCCTCGAGGGCCAGCAGGTCCGGGCTGCGCAGGTTGCTCACGATCTGCCGGGCGAGGCGATCGAACTTCGACTGCGGGTCGGAGGGATCGAGGTTCTCGACGTTGAAGGTCGCGACGGCGAGCTGGCTGTCGCGCTGCGCCGCGGTCACCTCGCGCACCAGGCCGCCAGGGCGGAGCTGCGGGGCGGCGGTGACGAGCAGCTTGACGTTGGCAAAGGAGTAGTCGAGCACGCCGACGGTGTCACCAGGAAGTCGGTCACCGAGGTCGGCCCGGGGCATCGCCGACCGACCGACCAGGGCGTCGTCGAGCTGGACCCGCATGGCGTTGGGCTGGTCGTAGCCGCCGTAGACGACGCCCCCGGCGCTCGAGCGCAGCGCGGCGACGCGGCGCCCCGGGACGACGGCGATCTCGCCGAAGGACGTGGTGGGTCCGACGACCTGCGCGTCGCGCACCGCGACCCGCATCC
>CALMNV010000135.1 GCA_937873285.1 uncultured Intrasporangium sp.
CGCCCGGCCACGGATGACCGCTCGGGCCGCCCGGCCACGGATGACCGCTCGGGCCGCCCGGCCACGGATGACCGCTCCGGCCGATCTCGCGGGCACGAACGGCCGTCGTGACCGGCGACCGGCAGCGCACAGGCACCGCGGACACCATCCCGGTGCCTGTCGCGCTGCGCTGGACCACCCTCGCCGACGGCGCGGCGCGCGACCCCGAGCCGCCCCTTCCGCAGCCGCGCCGCATGATCGCCCAGCTGGCGCTGGCCGCGGGGGCCGTCTTCGTCCTCATCATGCTCGCCAGCTCATGGGCCGTCAGCCGGCTGGCCG
Organism: uncultured Intrasporangium sp.; assembly: GCA_937873285.1. GTDB lineage: Bacteria > Actinomycetota > Actinomycetes > Actinomycetales > Dermatophilaceae > CALMNV01. The sequence goes on from CALMNV010000135.1 coordinate 319, forward strand.
AGCGGGAGGCCGTCAACGACACCGCCAACACGACCAACCTGCTGGCCATGTCCGTGGTGCAGCCCGCGCTGCGGGATGCGCTCCTGACGGGCGACCCGGCGGCATACGACGACCTTGACCGGGTGGTCCGCCGCAACGTGCTGCCCAACGGCATCGTGCGCGTCAAGCTGTGGACCCCCGACGGGTTGGTCGTCTATGCCGACGAGCGCCGGCTGGTCGGTCAGCGCTTCCCGCTGGCGCCCGAGCAGCTCGACGCGCTCGCCTCTCCGCGCACCAAGGCGGAGGTGTCGAACCTCGCCCGCTCGGAGAACCAGTTCGAACGCGGCGGCGGCCGGCTGCTCGAGGTTTATCGCCCGGTCTGGACCCCCAGTGGGGCCGAGCTGCTCTTCGAGGTCTACGGCGACTACGCGTCGGTGGAGACCCGCGCCCAGGGGCTGTGGCGGGGGTTCGCGGGGCTGCTCACGACGAGCCTGCTCCTGATGCTCGTGCTCCTCGCTCCCATCCTCTGGCGGCTCATCGAACGGCTGGGCGCCGCCCAGCGGCAGCGCGAGCAGCTCATGCGCACCGCCGTCGACGCCTCCGAGCTGGAGCGTCGGCGGATCGCCGCCGACCTGCACGACGGCCCGGTGCAAGACCTCGTGGCCAGCTCGCTCGTCGTCGCCGGCGCCGTGGAGTCGGTGCGGGCCGAGGGACGCGAGCAGCTCGCGAACCGCCTCGCGCAGGTGGCGGGGACGGTGCGCTCGAGTGTGGCGAGCCTGCGCTCGCTGCTCGTGGACCTCTACCCCGCGAGTCTGGCCGCCGCCGGTCTGGCGGCGGCCCTCACCGACCTCACCCGTCCGCTCGCGGCGCGGGGGGTGCAGGTGGACCTTCGCACCGAGCCCGCCGCGGTCGGGAGGCTTCACGAGACCGTGCAGCAGATCGTCTACCGGGTGACCCGGGAGTGCCTCGGCAACGTCGTCAGGCACGCCGGTGCCACCCGGGTCGACGTCGCCCTCGCGCACGACCCGACGCATCCGACCCACCCGGTGCTGCTCACCATCGACGACGACGGTGCCGGTTTCGGGCCGGGCGCACCGCCCGTCACCGAGGGCCACTTCGGCACCCGCGTCCTCACCGACCTCGCCCGGGAGGCGGGCGCCGTGCTCGAGGTGGCCGCCGCGCCCGGAGCCGGGGTGCACTGGCGGCTGCGGCTGCGCGCCGACGGTGCCCGGCGATGATCTCCGTCGTCGTCGTCGACGACCACCACCTCGTCCGGGTCGGCCTGCGCTCCATCCTCGAGGCGGCCGACGAGGTGGAGGTGGTGGGTGAGGCCGCCGACGGCGGCGAGGCCCTCGACGTGGTCCGTGCGACGACGCCGGACGTGGTGCTCATGGACCTGTCCATGCCGCGCGTCGACGGCGTCACCGGCATCCGGCTGCTGCACGAGGCGGGGCTCGACGTGCCCGTCGTCGTGCTCACCTCGTTCGCCGAGACCGACCGGGTGGCGGCCGCCCTGGCCGCCGGGGCGGTCGGCTATCTGCTCAAGGACAGCGAGCCGCGAGACGTCATCGCCGCGATCCGCTCGGCGGCGGCCGGCTATGCGCCGCTCGACCCCCGCGTGGCGCGGACGCTGCTGCCGGGCACGTCCGGGCGCGAGGCCCCCTCGGTGCTCAGCTCGCGCGAGCGCGAGGTGCTCTCGCTCGTGGCCCGGGGGCTGGCCAACAAGCAGGTCGCCAAGGCCCTGGGCATCAGCGAGCGGACCGTCAAGGTGCACCTGGGCAACGTCTTCCGGCATATCGGCGTCTCCGACCGCACGAGCGCGGCGCTGTGGGCCCGGGACCACGGAGTCGGGTGACCGCGAGCGGCCCGCCGGAGCCGCCCTGCTCGTCGACGGTGGTCGAGGTCGCGGGCGCCCGCAGCCGTAGGGTGGCGGGCATGGCAGACGACCACGGCTTCTCCACCCGCGCCATCCACGCCGGCCAGGAGCCGGACCCGCTGACCGGCGCGGTGGTGACCCCCATCTACCAGGTCTCGACCTACAAGCAGGACGGCATCGGCGGCTTCCGCGGCGGCTACGAGTACAGCCGGTCGGCAAACCCCACCCGCACCGCGCTCGAGGAGTGCCTCGCCGCCCTCGAGTCCGGTGGGCGTGGCTTCGCCTTCGCCTCGGGCCTGGCTGGCCAGGACACCGTATGCCGCGCGCTCCTCACTCCCGGCGACCACGTGGTCGTGCCCTCGGACGCCTACGGCGGGACCTACCGCTACTTCGACAAGGTGGCCGGCCGGCAGGGCATCGAGCACTCCATCGCGACGCTCGCCGACGTCGACGCGGTCCGGGCGGCGATCCGCCCCGGCCGCACCCGCATGGTGTGGGTGGAGACCCCCACCAACCCGCTGCTCGGCGTGGCGGACATCGCGGCCATCGCCGAGGTGGCGCATGCGGCGGGCGCGGTCCTCGTCGTCGACAACACGTTCGCGACGGCATACCTGCAGCACCCACTCGCCCTCGGCGCCGACATCGTCGTCCACTCGACGACGAAGTACTCCGGCGGGCACAGCGACGTCGTCGGTGGGGCCGTCATCACCCGGCGCGGCGTCGAGGTCGCCGGCTACGAGGACGCGGCGGAGCGGATCGCCTTCCACCAGAACTCCATCGGGGGAGTGGCTGGGCCCTTCGACGCGTGGCTCACGCTGCGCGGGCTGAAGACCCTCGCGGTGCGGATGGAGCGTCACTGCGACAACGCCGAGAAGGTGGCCGACTTCCTCACCACCCACCCGGCCGTGTCCCACGTGCTCTATCCGGGGCTGCCCACGCACCCCAACCACGACGTGGCCGCCCGGCAGATGAAGCGCTTCGGCGGCATGGTGTCCTTCCGGCTGCACAAGGGCGAGGACGCCGCGGTGCAGACCTGCGCGGCGGTGTCGCTGTGGACTCTCGGCGAGTCGCTCGGCGGCGTCGAGTCACTCATCGAGCACCCGGCCCGGATGACCCACGCCTCGGTCACCGGCACGCAGCTCGAGGTCCCCGGCGACCTGGTGCGCCTGTCGGTGGGCATCGAGGACGCCGACGACCTCATCGCCGACCTGCGCGAGGCACTCGACGTCCACGGCTGACGGCAGGGGAGCGGCGACTCGGGAGCTCCCGGCCGCCGTCGTGGGCGGGGCGGCGGTCAGCCGGTGTAGGGCTTGGCCTCGAGGATGCGCACCTCGACGGTCTTGCCGCCAGGAGTCTCGTAGCTGACCGTGTCGCCGACGCTCTTGCCGTTGATCGCCGCTCCCATGGCCGACTTCTCGGAGAAGACCTGCAGCTCGGAGCCCGCCGCGATCTCCCTGTTGCCCAGCAGGAACGTCTCCTCCTCCCCGAACAGCTCGACCGTCACGAGCATCCCCGGCTCGACCACGCCGTCGTCGGGCGGGGTCTCGCCGATGGTGGCGCCGTGCAGCAGCTCGGTGAGCTGGCGGATGCGGGCCTCCATCTTGCCCTGCTCCTCGCGGGCGGCGTGGTAGCCGCCGTTCTCCTTGAGGTCACCCTCCTCCCGGGCCTCCTCGATCTTGCGGGCGATCTCGATGCGACCCTCGCCCGAGAGCTGGTCCAGCTCCGCCTTTAGGCGGTCGTAGGCCTCTTGGGTCAGGAAGCCTGCAGCGGTCTCGGTCACGGTGAACTCCTCGGAGGTTCCGCCGCCCACGCGTCCTCGCGCGGGCGGCAAAAAGAAAACGAGGCCCGACCGTGATGCCAAGGAGGACCGGTCGCGGCCCCGTGCTGAGCCTCCATCGTATCAAGACTGCCCCGGAGTCCAAGCTGTTCGCGGCGAGCAGCGGCCTCCCGCGGGCGTCGCAGCGGCCCGCAGCAGGTCGGTCAGCGAGGCACGCAGCCGGTCACCTCGCCGGTGACCGCCCGGGAGGTGGTGCGCACCGTGGTGGTGTGCCTGCTGGTGTCCCGTGGAGCCGCGGGCACCGGCACGGCCACCGTGCCGACGGTGCCGAAGTCGCTGGCCAGGGCCCGCACCCGGCAGGTGAGGGGAGCGCCGCCCGCGCGGGTGACGTCGAAGGTGACCCGCACCGTCCGGTCGTCGAGGACCTTGTAGCCGTAGGTCTGCCAGGTGATCTGCCCGGCGGACGACGCCAGCCCGAACCACACGGCGAGCGCGACACCCGCACCGATCCCGAGACCTCCGATGACCCACCAGCGCAGCTGGCCAGGACGCGGACGGGGCAGAGGCATGCGAACACTCCGGGTGAGAGGATGGCGGACGGGCCCAGTCTCCCTCATCGAGGGGCCGGGCCCTGTGCAGGGTGCGGGTGCCGGGTGGCGTCCGCCGTGGCGGTCGGAGCGAGCGAGGAGTTTCGTGTCTGAGGGCATGCGGTTGATGGCGGTGCACGCGCACCCCGATGACGAGTCGAGCAAGGGCGCGGCGGCGACGGCGAAGTACGTCGCTGCGGGCGCGCTGGTCATTGTGGTCTCCTGCACGGGCGGTGAGCGCGGTGACGTGCTCAACCCCAACCTGAAGGACGACCCCGACCTGCTCCGCGACCTGGTCGAGTTCCGCCGCCGGGAGATGAAGGCGGCGCAGGACATCCTCGGCTGCGAGCACACGTGGCTGGGCTTCGTCGACTCCGGGCTGCCGGAGGGCGACCCGCTGCCGCCGCTGCCTCCCGGGTGCTTCGCCCTGGAGGACCTCGACGTGGCCACGGAGGCGCTCGTCCGCGTCGTGCGCGACTTCCGGCCCCACGTCATGACGACCTACGACGAGCAGGGCGGCTATCCCCATCCGGACCACATCATGACCCACCGCGTCGGGATGGCCGCGTTCGCCGCGGCAGGCGACCCGACGGCATACCCCGACGCCGGGCCGCCCTGGCAACCGCTCAAGGTCTACTACAACGGTGGCCTGCGCCTGGAGCGGGTGCGCGCGCTGCACAAGGCGATGCTCGCCCGGGGACTGCAGAGCCCGTATGCCGAGTGGCTGGAGAAGTGGCAGTCGCGGCGGGAGGAGCGGGTCACCACGCGGGTGCCGTGCGCCGACTACTTCGCGGTGCGCGACCGGGCCCTGCTCGCGCATGCCACGCAGGTCGACCCCGGCGGCTTCTGGTTCCAGGTCCCACTGGAGATCCAGCGCGAGGTGTGGGGCACCGACGACTTCGAGGCGGCGCTGTCCTACGTGCCGATCCCCGACGACGAGGACGACCTCTTCGCCGGGCTCGGCACCGCCCAGCAGGCCGACGCGCTCGCGACCCGGGGCGGGCTCCAGCTGGCCTACGACGGGCGACTGACCTTCGAGGCGGTGCGCTCGTGAACGGCGGTGGCAGCCTGCCGGTCGGTCCCGGCGTGTGGGCCTTCGTCGCGGCCTTCCTCCTCGCGCTGGCCCTCTGGCTGCTCATGCGCAACATGAACAGCCGCATGCGCCGGATGGCCTATCGGGAGCGGGACCGAGCTGGGCAGTCGCAGGAGGGCTCCGTCGAGGAGCGGGGGGACGCAGCGCCCGGGCAGGGTCAGGCGGCGCCGCCCCCGTAGCTGATGACCGCGAGGGACACCGCGGCATAGTGGGCCGCGAACGCGGCCAGCGTGAAGGCGTGGAACACCTCGTGGAAGCCGAACCAGCGCGGAGACGGGTTCGGCCGCTTCGTGCCGTAGATCACGCCACCGGCGGTGTACAGCAGCCCGCCGAGGGCGAGCAGGCTGCCGATCGCCGGTCCGCCCCTCTGCCAGAACGGGACCACGTAGAAGACCGCCACCCAGCCGAGCGCGAGATAGAGCGCGACGTAGAGCCACCGCGGTGCGCTGACCCAGAACACGCGGAACAGCACCCCGGCCACCGCCCCGCCCCAGATGACGGTGAGCAACGTGCGAGCCTGGTCGCCCGGCAGCAGCGTCACCGCGAAGGGGGTGTAGGTGCCGGCGATGATGAGGTAGATGTTCGAATGGTCCAGGCGCTTGAGTAGGCCCTGCATGCGCGGGCCCCAGGTGCCGCGGTGGTAGACGGCGGAGACGCCGAACAGCAGGCTGGCTGTGACCGTGAACACGGCGGAGGCCGTGCGGACCGACCCGGGGTCAGACAGCAGCACGAGGACGAGCCCACCCACCGCGGCGAGCGGGAACATCCCGAGGTGCAGCCAACCACGCAGGCGCGGCTTGACCGCTGCGGCCAGCTGGTCCACGACCGCGCCGGGCTGATCGGGAGCCGCGTTCATGCCGCTCAGTCTAGTGGACCGCGCGGCATCCGCCTCCGGCCCTGGGCCGCTCCGGGCGGTACGGTAAGACCCGCGCGGCCCGCGGCGGCTCGCGAGCCGGCCGGCAAGGCGAGGAGGGTGTGCGTGGGGTGGCGCGATGTGCTCTACGGGGCCTACGAGCGCCGGGTGGCTCACGACCTGCCCCGGGAGGCCATGCCGCGGCACGTGGCGGTGATGCTCGACGGCAACCGCCGGTGGGCGCGGGCCCGGGGGGCGGGCACCGCCTCCGGCCATCAGGCGGGCGCCGACAAGATCTTCGACCTGCTCTCGTGGTGCGAGGAGGCGGGTGTGGAGTACGTCACGTTGTGGCTGTTGTCCACGGACAACCTCCGCCGGGCCCCGGAGGAGCTGGCGCCGCTGCTCGCCATCATCGAGAACGCCGTCGCGGACCTGGCGGCCGCGCGACGCTGGCAGCTGAAGGTCGTCGGCGCGCTCGACCTGCTCCCCGAGGCGACCGCCGCAAGCCTGCGCGAGTCGGCCGCCGGCACCGCCGGCGTGCGCGGCATGACCGTCAACGTCGCCGTCGGCTATGGCGGCCGACGGGAGATCGCCGACGCCGTGCGGGAGATGCTGCGCAGCCGGGCGGCGCGGGGGCAGTCCCTCGAGGACATCGCGGAGCAGCTGACCGACGACGACATCGCGGCACACCTCTACACCAAGGGCCAGCCGGACCCCGACCTCGTCATCCGCACCTCGGGGGAGCAGCGCCTCGGGGGTTTCCTGCTGTGGCAGAGCACGAAGTCGGAGTTCTACTTCTGTGAGGCGTACTGGCCCGACTTCCGGCACGTCGACTTCCTACGGGCCCTGCGCTCGTATGCCGGGCGGCACCGGAGGTTCGGCACGTGAGCGCCGGTCGCGGCCCAGTCGAGGGCCGCGACACGATGCCGGGAATGCCGGTGCGGTGGCCGAGCGCGCCGTAGCCTCGAGACAGCGGCGGACATCCCGTCCGTCGGAGCCTGGAAGGCCCGCGCATGGAAGATGCCACTTGCAGTGGTCCCGCCCCGTCGGCGCGCAAGACCTACGTCCTCGACACGTCCGTCCTCCTGTCCGACCCTCGTGCCATAGCCCGGTTCCATGAGCACGAGGTCGTCCTTCCGGTCGTCGTCGTGACCGAGCTGGAGGGCAAGCGCAACCACCCGGAGCTGGGCTACTTCGCCCGTCAGGCCCTGCGGCTGCTCGATGACCTGCGGGTCGCCCAGGGGCGGCTCGACCGCGCCGTCCCGGTCGGCTCGGTGGGCGGCACCCTGCGCGTGGAGCTCAACCACACGGACCCGACCGCCCTGCCGGCCGGTTTCCGCTTGGGCGACAACGACACCCGCATCCTGGCGGTGGCCAAGAACCTCGCCAACGAGGGCCGTGACGTGACCGTCGTGTCCAAGGACCTGCCGATGCGGGTCAAGGCCTCCGCGGTCGGGCTCGAGGCCGAGGAGTACCGTGCTGAGCTCGCGGTCGACTCGGGGTGGACCGGGCTGGCCGAGCTGGAGCTGACGACGGAGGCGCTCGACGAGCTCTACGCCGCTGGTCGTCTCGAGCACGCGGAGGCGGCGGAGCTGCCGTGCAACACCGGCGTCGTCCTGCTCTCCCCGCGCGGCAGCGGGCTCGGCCGGGTGGGCGCCGACAAGCAGATCAGGCTGGTCCGTGGCGACCGCGACGCGTTCGGGCTGCATGGCCGCAGCGCCGAGCAGCGGATCGCGCTCGACCTCCTCCTCGACCCTGACGTCGGCATCGTCAGCCTCGGCGGCCGGGCCGGCACCGGCAAGTCGGCGCTCGCCCTCTGCGCCGGCCTTGAGTCGGTGATGGAGCGGCGCGTGCAGCGGCGCGTCATCGTCTTTCGGCCACTGTTCGCCGTCGGCGGTCAGGAGCTCGGCTACCTTCCGGGCTCCGAGCAGGAGAAGATGAGCCCCTGGGGTCAGGCGGTCTTCGACACGCTCGGCGCGCTGGTGTCCACCGAGGTCGTCGAGGAGGTGCTCGACCGGGGCCTGCTCGAGGTCATGCCGCTGACCCACATCCGCGGCCGCTCGCTCCACGACGCCTTCGTCATCGTCGACGAGGCGCAGTCCCTCGAGCGCAACGTCCTGCTCACCGTGCTGTCCCGGATCGGGCAGAACTCCAAGGTCGTGCTCACCCACGACGTCGCCCAGCGCGACAACCTCCGGGTCGGACGGCACGACGGGGTGGCGGCCGTCATCGAGAAGCTCAAGGGGCATCCGCTCTTCGCCCACGTGACGCTGACCCGCAGCGAGCGCAGCCCGATCGCGGCTCTCGTCACCGACGTCTTGGAGGGGTTCGAGGGGTAGGCAGCCTCGCAGCGCGCACTCGAGGCCGGGCGGCAGCGGATTTGCCAACGGCGGCGTCGGGATGTCACCGTGGAGGGGTTGGTCTCGGAATGATAACGAGGCGCCGGGTCATCGACGATCGCGCGCCCGCCGAGTGCCTGTGGTCGACCCTCGACGCGAGCCGCGTGTTCGTGCTGCGGCAGAGGTGCGGCCTCCCGCCCCTCCCCCGAAAGGCACCGCTCGCCCATGTCGCCGTCTTCCCGACGCCTCCGCACGCCCGCCCGCTCACCACGCAGTGCGGGCACCCGCTGGCGCGCCGTCAGCCGCCAGGTGCTGGCTGGCGGGCTGACGCTCGGCCTCGGCATGACCGCCTTGGGGTATGCCGCCGCCACCGACCTCGCCGGCGTCAACGCGGGGTATGCCGCCCGGCCGGCAGTGTCCGCGCCGGCGGCCGGCGTGATGGTGGCCGGCGTCGACCGCCCGTTGCTCGCAGCGCCGGTGTCGCGCGGGCAGGCCCGGGCCGCGTTGACGTCGGAGCAGCTGCGCGCCGCCACCGGCTTCGTCGGTCAGGACATCGCCCGCGGCGTTGATCGAATAATGCGCTTCGGCGGTCTGGCCGGTCGTTTTCCTAAAGCTTATTCCCGGTTCAACAGTTCGCATCCCTTTCGGGCCACAGACCGCTTCCGCAACAACACTATTTCCGATTTCATTCCGTGTCAGAACTATATTATTCGGGAGGAAATTACCCATAGGTGCATTTATCGTGCTGCACCCCACGCTTGCTGTACGTTGGCTGTATCTTGCCTATCACATAAGGCGGGTTAATTCCTACAGCTAGACCAATGACTAAAATGACCATTAGCTTGCCAGCAACGTACTGCGTAAGACCTTAAACCGTCTCAATCCTACACAGTCTGCCATCTGTGAATTT
>CALMNV010000136.1 GCA_937873285.1 uncultured Intrasporangium sp.
GGCCACGACGTCCTGCGCCGCGACGAGCCCCAGCGCGTCGCGGAGCGGGACCCGGACGGGGTCGGGCGTGTCGATCCCGTCGAGGATCGCGGCCAGGTGCTCCTCGGCGCTGCGCACCTCAGCCCTCGCCGGCGAGCACGGCTCCGTCCGGAACCGGGTCCGTGCCCTCGACGACGACGTCGCCCACGCACGTGACGTCGGCGCCGAAGGTCACGTCGCCCGGCACCCGCAGGCTCGTGCATCGCCGCATCGACGGGACGCCCTGCGGGAAACGGGCCTCGAAGTCGGGCACGAGCCGGTAGGCGTCCGAGAGGTCGACGAACGGCTCCCGGCCGGAGCGGGCGGCCACCACGTGGTGACCGTCGTCGAAGTCGAAGAAGTCGGAGCGGGTGAGCAGCAGGTCGTTGGTCGTCTTGACCGGGCGGAACCGGGTGCGCGGCACGAGCAGCGCCTCCGAGCCCTCGAAGACCTCGATCGCGGTGCCCATGCCGGACTCGATCTGGATGACCTTGGGCGAGTCCCGCCGGGACGGGTCGACCGTCTTGCGGTTGACGATGATGGGCAGCCCGAGGACGCCGCCGTCTGCCCGCAGCCGGTCCCTGAGCAGCTCGAGGTTGACCCACAGGTTGTTGGCGTGGAAGGTGCTGTGCCGCGTGATGTCCTGGAAGTGGCGCTCGTCGCCCTCGGCCACCATGGCGAGGTCGCGCAGCACCAGCCGCCCGTCGCTCCTGCGCACGGCGAGGTGGCCGCCCTTGCGGTCGCTCGGGGTGCGCTCGCAGACCTCGGCGACGTAGGGCAGGTCGTGGTCGACCATCCAGGCCGCGACGTCCGGGTCGCACGTCGCGCCGAGGTTGTCCGAGTTGGAGATGAAGGCGAAGCGGATCCCCTTGGCGATGAGCCGGTCGAGCACCCCGGAGGTCGACAGGGACACGAAGACGTCCCCGTGACCCGGGGGGCACCACTCGAGCTCCGGCTCCTCGGGCCAGTCCACGGGGTGCAGCGTGTCGGCATACAGCTTCGGCTCGGCGTTCTGGAGGAAGGCGAGCGGGAGGCCGTCGATCGCGAGCGTGGGATAGGCGGCGAGGATCTTCAGCGTCTCCTCGGAGGTCCGGAAGGAGTTCATCATCACGAGCGGGACGTCGACGCCCCACCGCTCTCGCAACGCGAGCACCTGATGGGCGATGACGTCGAGGAAGGTGAGGCCGTCCTTGACCTCCAGCGCCGACTTCGCGCCGTTCATCCCCATGCTGGTGCCGAGGCCGCCGTTGAGCTTGATCACCGCCGTCAGCGACAGCGCGTGCCGAGCCGCCTCGTCGGAGACCTCGACCTCGCCGAGCGCCTGGATCTCGCCCAGCGGCTCGATGGCGTCCTCGGCGATGGTGCCGAGCGCACCGCGCTCCAGCTGGCGGTAATAGTGCTCGAAGACGCGGATCGCCTCGGCCCCCGTCCCGCGGGCCTGCATGCGTTCGATAGCGGTGCGCAGGCCCTGTTCGCTCATGAGCATCACCCTACGATGGGTGCCTTGGAGAGGATGTCCGTTTCCGGTGACAAGTCTGAATGGCCCGCGGTCGACCAAGCGTGATCTGCGCCACGCCGCCCGCCGGCGCCGCCGACGGCTCGCGGCCGAGCTCGACCAGGCCGCCGCCGGCCTAGCCATCGTCGAGGCTCTCCTGCCGCTGGTGCGCGCCCCCGCCCGGGTTGCGGTGTACGAGTCACTGCCCACGGAGCCGCCGACCGGTCCGCTCATCGCGGCGCTCACCGCGGCCGGCTGCGAGGTGATCGTGCCGGTGACGCTGGCGGACTTCTCGCTCGACTGGCGGTATGCCGTGCCGGGCGCCGTCGCCGGGCCGGCCACGACGGCCCGCCGCACCGAGGGCACGAAGGGCACCGACGGCACCGACGGCACCGACGGCACCACGGGCGGCACGCTGGGGCGGCGGGCCCTCGCGGCATGCAGCCTCGTGGTGGCGCCGGGGCTCGCCGTGGACCGCCGCGGGGTGCGCCTCGGGCAGGGCGGGGGATGCTACGACCGGGCCCTCGCCGCGCTGACACCGGGAGTCCCCGTGCTCACGCTGCTGCACGAAGGCGAGGCGAGCTCGGCGGACCTGCCCTGCGACGAGCACGACGAGCGGGTGGACGGCTACGTCACGACGAGCGGCCGCCTCGTGTGGCTCACGGGGCGGTCGCAGGCACCGGGCGAAGGGTGAGCCGGTCCTCCCCCGCGGCCCCGGCCGCCGCTGCCGTGAACGGCCACGGGAAGGTCTCGTTGGCGGCCCACGCGTCGACCTGGTCGGCATAGTGACGGCTGGACGGATGGCCGCTCTGCCCGGTGGAGTTCACCCACCGGGAGGCGTCGAGGTTGGACAGGTCGACGACCATGCGCATGGCCGGTCCGGTGACGACGTCGTAGCCCGGCGCCGACGCGTTCCACGCATTGGCGTTGACGATCGAGCTGCCGCCGCCGAGCTCGATGCCGCCACGGTTGAAGATGCTGCGCACGAGGTCCGGGACGGTGGAGGTGCCCATCACCGGGTGGCGCAGCTCCAGCTGGTGCAGCCGCCCCCACCGCCAGGTGGCCGGCACCTTGCCCAGCTTGCGGGCCAGGTCGAGGCGCGCCTCGACCAGCGCCCGCTTGAGGATCTCGCCCGACCCCTCGGTGACGCCCGGGGTCGTCTTGTCGTCCCACCAGTCGTTCTTGGGGTCTTTGAGCAGCTGCTCCATGACGATCATCCAGCGGCTTCCCCCGTCGGGCCCCATGTCGGGGGGCAGCTCGTCGAAGGTCAGCTCCAGCAGGTGCTTCCACACCGCGTTGTAGTAGGCGGCCGCCGCCGAGTCGCTGGACTTGTCGGCCGGCTGCTCGCCGTCCCAGTCGCGCAGCAGCCGCTGAGCCTGCGCGGTGAAGTCGTCGACCTGGACGCCGAGCAGACGCTCGACGAGGACCGGGGCGAAGGTGTTGCGCGTGTCGCCCTGGACCTGGGCCATCTGCTCCGGCGAGACCTTGGGGGTGGCTTCGAGCAGCCCGCGGATCCGCTGTGCGCGGAAGCCGTAGTCCCACTCCGAGGTGATGAAGGGTGTCGGCGTCGCGGTCACCGCCTGGTTGGCCGCGACGATGATCCCGTCGCTCGGGTCGAGCGTCCACGGCAGCTGCGCGAAGGGCACGAAGCCCGTCCAGTCCCACTGGCTGTCCCAGCCTGGCGCCGGCCAGAACCCGGGCGGCGCATCCGGCGTCGCCGAGCGTCGCACGGGGATCAGGCCCGGCGTCTGGTAGCCGATCCGCCCTGAGGTGTCGGCGTAGACGATGTTCTGCGCGGGGACCGCGAGGAGCGCTGCGGCGCGCCGGAAGTCGTCCCAGCCGCGTGCCCTGTCCAGAGCGAACAACGCGTCGGCAGTCCGGTTGGGCCGCAGCGCCGTCCAGGCGAGCGACACGGCATACCGGTTGGTCTGGGCCGCCCCGCGCACGACCGTCCGGTCGCCGGCCTCGGTGATGGCGGCGTCCTCGTCGGAGAGGATCGGCCCGTGCACGGTGCTGCGGACCGTCATCGACACGGAGGAGCCCCCCGCCACCTTGATGGTCTCCAGCCGGGTCTGCAGCGGGACCTGACGCCCGTCCCGCAGGTAGGTGGCACCAGTCACCTGCTCGAGGTAGAAGTCGGTGACGTCTGCGCCGAGGTTCGTCAACCCCCACGCGATCGTCCCGTTGTGTCCGATGACGACGCCCGGCAGCCCGGCGAAGGAGAACCCGGAGACCTGGAACGGGCAGGCCGTCGACAGCGACCGGCACTGGAGGTTGACCTGCGACCATGCGCTCGGGATGCCGAGGGCCAGGTGGGGGTCGTTGGCGAGCAATGGCTTGCCGGTCGTCGTCCGCGAGCCAGCCACCACCCAGGAGTTCGAGCCGACGTCGGAGCCTTGCCCGAGCAGCGCGGGGACGGCGTCGAGCGCGGCCGAGACACGATCCAACGCCGCCTGCGACTGCGGGGTCCGCAGGGCGGAGGGCACGACGGAGGCTGCCTGCGAGGTGGCGCCGACCGGCTTCCAGTCCTGGGGGCCGAGGATCGGCGAGTTGCGGCTCAGGGGGTAGGGCGGATAGAGCGCGGCGATCTGGCGCACCGGGATCCGGCGCGAGAGCCGCGCCCGGGTCAGCTCGTCGCGGTAGTCGCCCCTCAGGTCCCACGCCAGGGCCTTGAGCCAGGCGAGGGAGTCGACCGGCGTCCAGCTCTCGATGCGGTAGCCCGGGTTGGTGCGCGCCAGGACGGTGTACTCCAGCGCGACGTCCGCCGGGGACCGGGCCGTCCGCAGGTAGGCGTTGACCCCGTCGGCATAGGCCTGGAGGTACTGCCGCGTCTCCGGGGCGAGGATCGGCAGCTCCTGCTCGGCGACCCGGCGCCAGCCCATCGTCCGGATGACGCGGTCTGCGGCGACCGCCGACTGGCCCACCATCTCGGCGAGGCGACCAGCGGTGATGTGGCGGCGCAGGTCCATCTGGAAGAAGCGGTCCTGAGCGCTGAGGAAGCCCTGCGCCCGGAAGAGGTCGCCTGAGTTGTCCGCGGTGACGGTGGGCACCCCGCGGGCGTCGCGCACCACGGTCACCTGGCTCGTGAGGCCCTCGACGCGCAGCTCGCCGGTGGTCTGCGGCAGCGACCGGCGCGCCGTGGAGATGGCGAGGATGCCGCCGGCGACGAGCACGAGCACGACCACGACCGTCACGGACAACGCTGCTCGGCGCGCGAGCTTCAACCGGGACACGCATCGAGACTAGGCCACCGGCCCGACGGTGCCGTGCCGCCGGGCCGGGGCGCCGGTCCTCGGTCGGGGCGCCCCTGCACCGGGATGGTTTGATGGGCCCCATCCGCCCGCGCAGGAGCCGCCGTGACCGCACTGCCGTCCGCCGCCCCTCCCGAGATGACGCTCGACGACCTGACCCGCGTGCTGCTCGTCGGCTCGCTCGTCATGCTCGTCGCGGTGGCGGCGGTGCGCCTGTCGGTCCGCTCCGGGCTGCCGTCCCTGCTCATCTACCTCGGCATCGGCATCGGCCTCGGCAACGCGGGCCTGGGGATCCAGTTCGACTCCGCGTCGGTGACCCAGATCCTCGGGTATGCCGCGCTCGTGCTCATCCTCGCGGAGGGCGGCCTGACGACGTCGTGGCACAACATCCGCCGCTCCGTCGCACCTGCCGCGATGCTCTCGACGGTCGGGGTGGTCGTCTCGGTCGTCGTCGTGGCAGGGGCCGCGCACCTGCTGCTGTCCCTGCCCTGGACGATCGCGCTGCTCATGGGCGCGATCGTCACCTCGACGGACGCCGCGGCCGTGTTCGCCGTGCTGCGCAGCGTGCCGCTGCCCCGGCGGCTCTCCGGGATGCTGGAGGCTGAGGCCGGCTTCAACGACGCGCCGGTGGTCATCCTCGTCGTCGCCTTCGCCGCCCAGGGCCTGCCCGGGGCAGAGCCGGCGGCCTGGTATGTGCTCGCCTGGCACGCGGCGGTCGAGCTCGCGGGCGGCGCGGCGGTGGGGCTCGCGGTCGGCTGGCTCGGCGGCATGCTCCTGCGCCGGGTGGCCGGGGCCTCGTCCGCCCTCTTCTCCATCGGGGTGGTCGCCCTGACGGTCCTCGCGTATGCCGCGGGCGCCGCCCTCGAGCTCTCCGGCTTCCTCGCGACGTATCTGGCCGCGCTCGTGCTCGGCAACGTGAGCCTGCCGAACCGGATGGCGGTCCAGTCGTTCGCGACCGCCCTCGGCTGGATCGCCCAGATCGGGCTGTTCATCCTGCTCGGCCTGCTCGCCGATCCCTACCGGCTGCCCGAGCAGCTGCTCGAGGCCGTCGTCATCGGCCTCGTGCTGCTCCTGCTGGCCCGGCCGCTGTCGGTGGTGCTCTCGACAGCCTGGTTCGGCCTGTCCTGGCGCGACCAGGCGTTCCTGTCGTGGGCGGGGCTGCGCGGTGCCGTTCCGGTCGTGCTGGCGACCGTCCCCCTGACCGCTGGCACCCCGAACACCGGGTGGATCTTCGACCTCGTCTTCATGCTCGTCGTGATCTTCACCATCGTGCAGGCGCCCACGCTCGGCTGGGTGGCCCGCCGCCTGCGCGTCACCGAGGGGGTGTCGGCCGTCGACGTCGAGCTCGAGGCATTGCCGCTCGTGCAGCTGGGGGCGCACGTGCTCCAGGTGACGGTCGGCCCGGACTCACGGCTGCACGGCGTGGCGGGCTTCGAGCTGCGGCTGCCCAGGGTCGCCAACGTCACGCTCGTCGTGCGCGACGGCGAAGGCTTCGTCCCCGCGCCGCACACGACGCTGCGGCACGGCGACCAGCTGCTCGTGGTGACGACCTCCGCGGCGCGGGCGCGCACCGAGCGGCGTATCCGGGCGATCTCCGCCGCGGGGCGGCTCGCCGGGTGGTCGTAGAATCGGCCGTGTCCCGTCGCGTCGCGACGCGTCCCCACTTCTTCCACCCGAGGTCAGAGCTGCCGTGCCCACCTATTCCTACGCCTGCCGGGCGTGTGGCCATACCTTCGACATCCGCCAGTCGTTCCTCGACGAGCCGCTCACCGAGTGCCCCGACTGCGCCGAGACCGCGCTGCGCAAGGTGATCCACCCGGTGGGCATCGCATTCAAGGGGTCCGGGTTCTACAAGACCGACTCCAGGAACGAGCGCACCGGCGCCAAGCCCGCTGCCAGCGGGGCGGAGTCCGGGTCCGGATCCACGAGCGACGCCGGCCCGGCGAGCGCTCCCGCGGCCACGGGCGACTCGGCGGCCAAGAGCGACTCGCCGGCCCCCTCCCCATCCGACGGCTCTTCCCGCCCGGGGACCACGACGACGTCCAACGGGTCGGTGAAGCGGTCCGCCGGTGGGGCCTCGTCCGGCTCCTCGCCGTCGTCGACGACCGGTGCCGGGGCGGGCGCCTCGGCCGGGAGCAGGTCGTCCACAGGATCCTGACGGGGCGCGGGCGCGTCCCCAGGCAACGGCCTGGTTCGGGCCCGCTCGCGTCCTGACGCCTAGGCTCGCGCCATGACTGCTGACGCCTCGGGCCCCCGCAGTGGCGAATGCGCCGAGATCGGTGTGATCGGCGGCTCGGGCCTCTACGAGTTCCTCCCCGATGCCCGGCCGGTGGAAGTGGATACCCCCTTCGGCCCGCCGAGCGACCCGCCCGTCGTGGGAGACGTCGACGGCCGCCGGGTGGCGTTCCTCGCCCGCCACGGCAGGGGTCACCGCTTTCCGCCGCACCGGGTCAACTACCGGGCCAACCTCTGGGCTCTGCGGGCTCTGGGCGTCCGCCAGGTCCTCGCGCCCTGCGCCGTCGGATCGCTGCGCGCCGACCAGGACCCGGGGACGCTCGTGGTGCCGGACCAGGTCGTCGACCGCACCTGGGGCCGGCCCTCGACGTTCTACGAGGACGAGGGACCGGTGGTGCACGTCGCCTTCGCCGACCCCTTCTGCCCGCGTGGCCGCTCGGTCGCCATCGAGGCTGCCCGCAGGTCCACCCTGCCCGTCGTGCCGGACGGGACTCTCGTCGTCGTCAACGGTCCCCGCTTCTCCTCGCGGGCGGAGTCCGCCATGCACCAGCGGGCCGGGGGGAGCATCGTCGGCATGACCACCATGCCCGAGGCGGCGCTCGCCCGCGAGCTGGCCCTGTGCTTCACGACGATCGCCATGGTCACCGACGCCGACGCGGGAGTCGAGGGTGGGGCGGCCGTCACCCACGAGGAGGTGCTGCGCGTCTTCGGTCGCACCGTCTCGGTGCTCAAGCAGGTCCTCGCAGAGACGATCCACCGCCTGCCGCCTGCCGAGGACGACGAGATGGCGAGCTGTCCGTGCCGCCGCACGCTCGACGGCCTCGAGCTGCCGTTCGCCCTCCCATGAGGGCCGGCGAAGACCCGCTCCACGGCGCAGGGCGGGGACACCTGCTGCGGGGGCGCCGAGCCGGGGCGCTGTCGGCACGGCGACGACAGGCCCGCCGGAGCCGGCTGCGACGTTGGTCCGCGGCGCTGCTGCTCGCCGCCGCCGCCCTCGTCGCCGTCGCCAGCCTGCGGCCGCCTCCCGCCGCGCCGCGCGGGCTGCCCACCGTCGTGGCCGCTCGCGACCTGCCGGCGGGCGCGCTCGTCACCGAGGCGGACCTGGCGCTGGCCGACCGCCTTGACGAGGACCGGCCGGCGAGCGCGCTGACGGCATACGGCCCGGTGCTCGGCCGACGGACCGCAGGCCCGATCTCGGCCCGCGACACGGTCACGACCGAGCGCCTCTCCGGAGCGGGGCAGCTGGTCGGGCAGGCTCCGGACACGGTGGCGGTGACCGTGCCCGTCCTCCCGCTTGGTGGGGCCGGGGTCACCCCCGGCAGCCGCGTCGACCTCTACGCCACCGGCTCCGGCAGGCTCACCGTCGCCGACGCCGTCGTGCTCGCCGTGTCCGGGGCCGCCACCCCAGGGGCGGCACCGGGGCTCGGCGGTGACGACGGCTCGACGCTGACCCTCGCCGTGCCCAGCCGGAGCGTCGGCGGGGTCGCCGCCTCGCTGTCCACGCTGCAGGCCGGCGAGGGCCAGCTCGTGGCGGTCCGCCGGTGATCCGGCCGCGATACCCTCCGACCGGGCCCGTCGGCTGACCAGGCACCAGCCCGCCTCCGGCGGTCGTCGCGCCGCGCCCGCAGCCCAGACCTCTTCAGGAGAACAGTCATGCTCAAGGGATTCAAGGACTTCGTCCTGCGCGGCAATGTCGTCGAGCTTGCCGTCGCCGTGGTCATCGGCACCGCCTTCGCCCGGGTCATCACCGCCCTCGTCACCGTCATCCTCGACGTCGTCGGCAAGCTCGGGGGCACGCCCAGCTTCTCGACGTGGCAGCCCGGCGGCGTCCACCTCGGAGACTTCCTCACCGCGCTGGTGGGCTTCCTCATCGTGGCCGCCGCCGTCTACCTCGCGGTCGTCGTGCCGATGAACGCGCTGGCGGCGCGACGCGCCCGGGGCGAGGAGCCCCAGCCGGAGGCCCCGTCCGCGGAAGTGGCGCTGCTCACCGAGATCCGTGATGCGCTGCGTGCGCGCTGACCTCGGCCGGGGCCAGAGCACGAGGACGGGCACGAGGACGGGCACGAGGACGGGCACGGAAGAAGGGGCGGAGGCTCGCGCCTCCACCCCTTCTTGACCCCTGCCCCACAATGCGTCGAGGCTACTGCCTGTCGTCACCAAAGGCGAGCGGGCGCGCCTGGTCGCCGAGCACCGCGGCGAGGGCGAGCGAGCGACGGGCCTCCGCGTGGCGGCCCTGCCGCTGCAGGGTGCGCCCGAGCACGAGGTGGACGTAGCCGTCCGTCGGCACCTCCTCCGCGAGCCGGCGCAGCACCGCCTCCGCGCGGCCGAGCTGCGCGGACCTGAAGTAGGCGCGGGCGAGGAGCAGCCGCAGGTCGGTCGTGCCGTGCATGAGGTCGCTGCGCTCGGCCTCCTCGACGAGGCCGGCCAGGGCGGTGGCCGCCGCGTGGTGGTCGCCGTGCTCATAGAGGCCCCGCGCCCGCGCGTAGCGCAGCGCGAAGGTGCTGCCCTCGGCATTCATGCCATCGACAACGCGGCCCCCGGGCCCCTCATTCCGGCGCAGGGCCGGGCGCCGCGGCCCCGCGGTCACTCGTAGTGCGGAGGTCGCTGCTCCTGCAGCCAGCGCTCCCGCCGGCCCGAGTCGGCAATGGTGTCGGTGTCGGTGTCGGTGTCGGTGCTTTCCAGGGTCGAGCCGTATGCCGCGCCCTCCTCGGCCACCGGCGCATCGCCCGTCCCCCGCCGGAACACCCGCCGCCGCTTGCGCCGACCCTCGCCGGACGTCTCGGCGTGGGACCGGCCGCCGACGGCTGCTGCTGCTGCGGCACCCGGCTCCGGCGGGGCCGCGGCGCCTTCACCGGCCCGGGCCGCGGCGGCCCCGGCGGCCGCGGCGGCCGCGGCGGCCGCGGCGGCCGCGGTGGCGCCCGCTGCCGCGGCGGCCGACCCCCCGCT
>CALMNV010000137.1 GCA_937873285.1 uncultured Intrasporangium sp.
GCCAGCACCAAGGTGCGGCGTCTCGTCGCCGGCCTGTCGGCGCCTCGCGCCATTCGAAGAAGGAGTCAACGATGACCAACCAGATCTCGCGCAGGGCCGTGGTCCGCGGCGTGGGCGCTGCCACGCTCGCCGTCCCGCTCGCCGCCTGGCTGTCCGGGTGCAGCAGGGTCGAGACCCCCGGCTCGGCTGCCGGCCAGACCGGCACCGACCTCCTCGCGCTCGGCAAGAAGCAGGGATACCTGCGTGTCGCCATCGCCAACGAGCCGCCCTACACGCAGGTCAATCCCGACGGCACGGTGACCGGCGCCGAGCCGGACGTGTTCCGCGCGGTGTGCAAGCGCCTCGGCATCCCCGACATCCAAGGAGTGGTGACGCCCTACGCCTCGATGATCCCAGGGCTGAACGCCAACCGCTGGGACGCCATCACGGCCGGCCTCTTCATGAAGCAGTCCCGCTGCAGCCAGGTCGCGTACTCCGAGCCCGTCATCGTCTCCACTGAGTCGTTCGCCGTCGCGAAGGGCAACCCCAAGAAGATCCTCACGGTTGCCGGCGTCCTGGCGAACAAGGACCTCAAAATCGCCGTCCTTCCGGGCGGGTTCGAGGAGGGCATCCTCAAGGCGGCCAAGGTGCCCGCCGCGCAGCAGGTCAAGGTCAACGATGGCCGCAGCGGCATCGAGGCCCTCACGGCCGGCCGCGCGGACGCCTTCTTCCTGCCGACCCTCTCCCTGGACGCGCTGGCGAAGGCCGACACGTCCTTCGAGGTGACCGCGCCCATCCCGGACGCACCGAGGACCGGCTCCGGCGCGGCGTTCCGCAAGAGTGACAGCTCCTTCATGGAGACGTACAACAAGGAGCTCAAGGCCTACAAGGACTCCCCGGAGTTCGACGCCCTGATGAAGAAGTGGGGCTTCGACGCGGCAGCCGCCCGCGGAAGCACCGCCGCCGAGCTCTGCAAGAACGAAGGCTGACGCGGCCGTGCCCGGCACCAGAGGAGGATCCGGCCGTGGCTGAGATCCTGCCCTACTGGTCGGTGCTTCTCAGCGGCCTGGGGGTCACCATCCTGGTGACCATCCTGGGCGGTGTGGTGGCCATCCTCACCGCCTTTGCCGCCGGCTTGGCCCAGCTGTCCGCGCACCGGTTGCTGCGCTGGCCGGCGAACGCCTTCGTCGAGGTGTTCCGTGGCACCTCGATGCTGGTCCAGATGTTCTGGTTCTTCTTCGCACTGCCCTTCTTCGGCATCCAGCTGACCCCCTTGGCGGCAGCGGTGCTCGCGGTGGGCCTCAACGAGGGGGCGTATGCCGCCGAGATCGTCCGCGGATCCATCGCCTCCCGCCCGCGAGGCCAGGACGAGGCGTGCACGGCCCTGGGGATGGGGCATGCGTTGCGGCTGCGGCGTGTGCTCATCCCGCAGTCCATCCCCGCCATGCTGCCGCCGTTCGGAAACGTCATGATCGACCTGCTCAAGGCCACCTCCCTGGTCTCCCTCGTCACCGTCGCTGACCTCACCTTCCAGGCGCAGGCGATCCGCAACACGACAGCCCAGACCACCGCGGTCTTCCTGACCCTGCTCGTCCTCTACTTCGCCATGTCCTCGACCCTGTCGGCCGTCACGGCCTGGCTCGAGCGCCGATTCGCGCTCGACTACTCGCCGCGCTCTCGGCGGGGCAGAAGCATGCGTCTGGTCAAGACGGGGGTGGGCGCATGATCTGGGACCAGAGCTTCGCCCTCTCGATCATCCCCCAGCTCCTCGAGGGCCTGCAGGTCACCGTGCAGATCACGCTGCTGGGCTTCGCGATCGCCGTGGTCCTCGGACTGGTGGTGGCGGTCATCCGCAGGCTCGAGATCCCGGTGCTCTCTCGGGTGCTCGGCGGCTACGTCCAGTTCGTGCGCGGCACTCCTCTGCTGGTCCAGGCCTACACCGCGTTCTTCGTGCTGCCGGCCTATGGATTGCGGTTCAGCGCCGTCGTCACGGGCGTTATCGTCATGGGGGTGAACTACAGCGCCTACTGCGCCGAGGTTTACCGCGCAGGCATCCAGGACGTGCCCCGGGGCCAGTGGGAGGCAGCGACCGCGCTGAGCCTCCCCGCCCACAGCACCTGGGCACGGGTGATCCTGCCCCAGGCGATCCGCTCAGTGGTGCCGGTGCTGGGCAACTACCTGGTGCAGATGTTCAAGGACTCCGCGGTGCTCTCGGCGATCACGGTCTTCGAGCTGCTCAACGCCGCCCAGTCCATCGGCTCGAGCAACTTCCGCTACCTCGAGCCCCTCACCCTGGCAGGCCTGCTCTTCTTCCTCGTCAGCTTTCCCGCTTCGCACTTCTTCCGGACATTGGAGCGCCGTCTTGCCCCGACCCACTAGCTCCCCCGAGGGTGCGCCCACCTCGGCCGCCACGACCCCAGACTCGCCGATGATCACGTTCCAGCAGGTGAGCAAGCGTTGGGGTGACAACGAGGTCCTCAAGTCCCTCGACTTCGAGGTCCTGCCCGGTGAGAAGGTCTCCATCATCGGGCCCTCCGGATCCGGCAAGACCACGATCCTGCGCATCCTGATGACGCTGGAGTCCCCCAACGAGGGGCTGGTCACCGTGAACGGAAAGACCCTGTGGGACGTCAAGGCCGGCACCAGGCCCAAGGAGGCGAAGGAGATGAGGGCCGCTCGACGAGACGTCGGGATGGTCTTCCAGCAGTTCAACCTCTTCCCACACATGAGTGCCCTCGAGAACGTCATGGAGGCTCCCGTCAAGGTCCTCAAGATGGACAAGGAGCAGGCTCGCGCCCGTGCCGTCGACCTGCTCGAGATGGTCGGCCTGGCCAAGCATCTCGAGCACCGGCCGCCGAAGCTGTCCGGCGGCCAGCAGCAGCGGGTGGCCATCGCCCGGGCACTGGCGATGCGCCCCAAGGTCATGCTCTTCGACGAGCCCACCTCGGCCCTCGACCCCGAGCTCATCGGCGAAGTGCTCGGCGTCATCCGCGAGCTCGGCCACAGCACGGACATGACGATGCTGATGGTGACCCACGAGATGCGCTTCGCCGAGGAGATCTCCGACCGCGTCGCCACGTTCGACCACGGCCGGGTGATCGAGCGCGGCGCACCGCACGAGATCTTCAACAACCCCAAGGAGGAGCGCACTCGCAAGTTCCTCAAGGCCGTCCTCGAGCACTGACCCGGCGGGATCGCAGGGCGCCGCTGCCGCGGCCTGCCCGCTTGCCGCGAGCCACTACGACTCGTCCCACGCACATCCGGTCCCCGTGACCATGCGGTCAGCTCCTCGGGCGCCGGCGACGACCGGCCTCGCACTACGCCAGGCTGCCGAGGGCCCGCACGGCCTCTCGAAGCGCACCCGCTGCCGCTGCGAGCTCCGCCTCCGTCGTGTGCACGCCGATGCTCACCCGCACCGCCGTCGCCGCGAGGTCCGGCTCATAGCCCATGGCGGTGAGCACGGGGGACGGCTCGTCGCTGCCGGCCGCGCACGCCGAGCCGCTGGAGACCGCGATGCCCCGACGGTCCAGCTCGACGAGCAGCGACTCGCCACTCACCCCCCGGAAGCAGAACGAGGCACAGTTGGGCAGGCGGTGGGTCGCCGAGCCGGTGGTCTGCGCGCCCTCGACCGTCGCGAGGACCTCCTCGACGAAGCGGTCCCGGCGGTCAGCGACGGCTGCCGCCTCCATCCGGTCCCGGCGGGCGAGGCGCAGTGCCGCCGCGAGGCCGACGGCTCCAGCGACGTCCTCGGTGCCGCTGCGCCGCCCGCGTTGCTGGCCGCCGCCGTGCAGCAGCGGCTCGAGCGGCACCCGGCTGCGGACCGCGAGCATGCCGGTGCCGCGCAGCGCACCGATCTTGTGCCCCGCGATCGAGATGGCGTCGACGCCGAGCGCGCCCATGTCCACCGGCAGCCACCCGATGGCCTGCACGGCATCCGTGTGCACGGGGACCCGGTGACGCGCGGCGGCTGCCGCGATCTCAGCCACCGGTTGCACGGCGCCGACCTCGTTGTTCGCCAGCTGCACCGAGACCAGGGTCGTGTCCTGCCTGATCGCGGTCGCGGCCGCCGCGGCGTCCACGATGCCGTCACCGTCGACCGGCAGGCGGGTGACCATGTAGCCCGTGTGCTCCAGGGCCGCGCAGCTCTCGAGCACAGCCGGATGCTCGACGGCAGTGGTGACGATGTGGCGCCCACGCGGCCGAGCAAGCGAGATGCCCTTGATGGCAAGGTTGTCGGCCTCGGTGCCACCGGACGTCATGATCACCTCACCCGGGCGGCAGTTGACCACCTCGGCGATCTCCTCAAGCGCCGCGGCGAGCGCTCGTCGGGCCTGCTGGCCCGGGGTGTGGCGGCTCGACGGGTTACCGTGCCCGCTGACGAGGAACGGCCACATGGCTTCCAGCACCTCCCGGCGGACGGGACTGCTCGCGGCGTGGTCGAGGTAGACCGTCACGCCGGCCCCCCGTCGGAGGGGCGGACCGCCTCGCGCGCCACGCGGGTCGCGGCCACCGACGAGCGGACAGTCACGTCGAGGCCGAGGTCGAGCGCCGGCGCGCTGTGCGTCAGCGCCCCGACGGAGATGACGTCCACGCCGGTCGCGGCGATGGCGGCGACGCTGCCGAGATCGACTCCGCCGCTCGCCTCGACGGTCGCGCGACCGGCGACCAGCGCGACGCCGGCCCGGAGGTCCGCCAGCGAGAAGTTGTCGAGCATGACCGTGTCGGCTCCGCCCTCGAGGACCTGCTCGATCTGCTCGAGCCGGTCGACCTCCACCTCCACGTGCACCGTGTGGGGCAGTGCGGCGCGGGCGGCTCGGAGCACGTCGGGAAGGGAGCGCCCGGCGGCGGCCAGCACGGCCAGGTGGTTGTCCTTGGCCAGCACGGCGTCCGAGAGCGAGAGGCGGTGGTTGCGCCCGCCGCCCGCCGTCACGGCATACCGCTCGAACGCCCGCAGGCCCGGGGTGGTCTTGCGGGTGTCGACGACCCGGGCGTGGGTGCCCCTGACCGCCTCCACATAGCGGGCGGTGAGCGTCGCGATCCCGGACATGCGCTGGACGAAGTTCAGGGCCACCCGCTCGGCCTGGAGCACGCTGCGGGCCGAGCCACGCACGGTGGCCAGCACCTCGCCGGCGCGGAACGCGGCTCCGTCGGCGACCTCGAGGTCCACGAGCACGCTCGGGTCGGTCAGCGTGAAGGCGGCAGCGAACACCGCGCCTCCAGCGAGGACGCCGGGCTGGCGGGCCACGAGTGCTGCCTCGATGCCTGCCTCGGCCGGCACCAGGCACTCGGAGGTGAGGTCGCCGGTCGGGGCATCCTCCTCCAAGGCGGCTCGGACGACCCGCTCGACGAGTGCGGCCGTCAACGTCATGTGCTGCTCCACTCGGTCAGGGCCGGCGCGGTCGCGGGGATGCGGCGCAGCCGCCGGACCGCCTGCCCAGGATCGGGGTGGGGAGCGTCGGCACGGAAGTGGGCGCCACGGGACTCCCGACGCTGCAGGGCCGCCTCGACGAGGAGGGCACCGGCAAGCAGCAGGTTGGCGTCCTCGAGGTCGCCGACCGAGGCCGGCTGCCGCGCGACGCATCGCCAGGTCGCCAACGCCCCACGGGCAGCCTCGAGGGACTCCTGGGAGCGCACCAGGCCCGCGCCGGCCCACATGGCGGCCTGCAGGGCCGCCCGGGAGAACGGCACGCCGGCGCCGGCCCGGGCGGCGTCCGGTGCAGCCAGCGGCTCCACGTCGGGAGCCGGGGGAAGGGGCGCGGCCGAGGCGGCCCGCCTTGCCCCCAGCACGGCCTCAGCGCACCGGCCGGCGAAGACGAGTGCCTCCAGCAGGGAGTTCGAGGCGAGCCGGTTGGCCCCGTGGACACCGGTGCAGGCCACCTCGCCCACGGCCCAGAGGCCTGGCACGCTCGTGCGGCCCGCCGTGTCCGTCAGCACGCCGCCCATCCAGTAGTGGGCGGCCGGCGCCACCGGGATCCCTTCGCGCGTCCAGTCGAGGCCTCGAGCGGTCACTGCCCGGTGGATCGACGGGAAGCGCTGGGCGAGGTCGGGCACCCTGGTGGCGTCGAGGGTGACGGGCCGACCGTGCTGGCGGGCCATGGCGGCGGCGATGCCGCGGGCGACGACGTCCCGAGGGGCAAGCTCGGCGGCCGGGTGGACGTCCGCGAGAAAGCGCGCTCCTGACTCGTCGCGCAGCACCGCCCCGGCACCGCGCACCGCCTCGGAGACGAGAAAGGGGCTCGGGCCGGCGAGCGCGGTGGGGTGGAACTGCACAAACTCCAGGTCCGCGAGCACCGCGCCGGCGCGGGCGGCGATGGCGACGCCGTCTGCCGTCGCCGAGGCGGGGTTCGTGCT
>CALMNV010000138.1 GCA_937873285.1 uncultured Intrasporangium sp.
CCGTGTTCATCCCGACGCGCAATGTCCGGCATCATGTGCTGGGCGTGCTGGAAGAGCTGCCGGCGGCGTTTGGCCGGGCGTGCGTCGAGGTGTTCGTGCTCGACAACGCAAGCGACGACGGCACGGATGGCGAGATCAAGGCGATGCTCGGCCGGCTCGGCCTGGAGACCGAGTTCAAGGGCGGCCTGCGGGTGACCACCCCCGAGGTGATGGACGTCGTCCGGATGGTCCTCATGGGGCAGGTCGGCCGCGAGCTCGTTGGGCTGCTCAACCAGCACGGCCCCATCGCGGTGGGGCTCTCCGGGGAGGACGCGGGGCTGCTGGGGGCTCGCCGTCGCGGCACCGAGATAGACGGAGAGCTCGTCGACCTCGGCCTCGTCGGCGACGTCGCGAGCGTCAACCCGTCGGCGGTGCTCGACATCCTCGACGCGGGCCGGGTGCCCGTGCTCTCCACCGTCGCGCCCGACCTGGACGTCGAGGGGCAGGTGCTCAACGTCAACGCCGACACGGCGGCCGCCGCCCTCGCGGTGGCCCTGCGGGCCGAGAAGCTCGTCGTCCTCACCGATGTCGAGGGCATCTACGCCCGCTGGCCAGACCGCGGCTCGCTGCTGTCCTCGCTGCGGCTCGGGGCCGCCCGGGAGCTGCTGCGGCGCGTCGACGCGGGCATGGTGCCCAAGCTCGAGGCGTGCATCCGGGCGGTCGAGGGAGGGGTGCCGAGCGCTCACGTCGTCGACGGGCGGGTGCCGCACTCGATGCTCCTCGAGATCTTCACGGCAGAGGGCATCGGCACCATGGTGCTGCCCGAGCCCACCGGACCAGCAGCGGCACCAGCAGCGGGACCCGCCAGCGGACCAACGAGCCGACCACCAAGGAGCGCACCATGACGACCGGCGAGGAGCTGCTCACCCGGTATGCCGCCTCGATGGTGCCCGTCTTCGGCACCCCTGCGCTCGTGCTCGCCTCCGGGCACGGCTGCTGGGTCACCGACGTCGACGGCAACCGCTACCTCGACCTCCTCTCGGGCATCGCGGTGAATGCGCTCGGCCACGGCCATCCCGCCCTCGTGCAGGCCATCGCCAAGCAGGCCGAGACGGCGCTGCACATCTCCAACTTCTTCACCTCCGAGCCCGCCGTCCGCCTCGCCGAGCGGCTGCTGCAGCTGTCCGGCGCACCGGCCGGCTCCGGTGTCTTCTTCGCCAACTCCGGCACCGAGGCGATCGAGGCCGCGATCAAGCTGACCCGGCGCACCGGCCGCAGCAAGATCGTCGCGCTTGAGGGGTCCTTCCACGGCCGCTCCACCGGCGCGCTCGCGCTGACGTCGAAGGCCGCCTACCGCGAGCCCTTCGAGCCGCTGCTGCCCGGCGTCGTCTTCGTGGAGCCGGGCGACGCCGGGGCGCTGGCGGCGGCGGTCGACGAGCGCACCGCCGCCGTGATCCTCGAGCCGATCCAGGGCGAGGCCGGCATCCGGGAGCTCGAGGACGACTACCTGCGCCTGGCCCGGGAGCTGACCCGCGCTCACGGCGCGCTCCTCGTCTTCGATGAGATCCAGACGGGCATCGGGCGCACCGGCGCGTGGTTCGCCTCGTCGCCCTCGGGGGTGGTCCCCGACGCGATGACGCTGGCCAAGGGCCTTGGCGGCGGTGTGCCGATCGGCGCCCTGCTCACCTTCTCGGCCGAGGTCACCGGGCTGCTCACCGCAGGCCAGCACGGCACCACCTTCGGAGGCAACCCGCTCGCCTGCGCCGCCGCGCTCGCCGTGCTCGACACCATCGAGGCCGAGCACCTGCTCGGCAACGCCGCCCGGGTCGGGTCGCTGCTCGACGTCGTCGACGTCGAGGGAGTGGCGGGCACGCGCGGACGTGGCCTGCTGCGGGCGATCGAGCTCGACGGCATACCGGCACCGGCCGCCATGGTCGCCGCGCGGCAGGCCGGCTACCTCGTCAACGCCGTGACGCCCACCGCCCTGCGTCTCGCGCCGCCGCTCGTCCTCACCGAGGCCGAGCTGCGGGGCTTCCTCGACGATCTGCCGGGCATCCTCACTGCGACGCGGGATGCGGGCGGATGAGCCGCACCCAGCGCCAGCGGCGCATCGTCGAGCTGCTGGAGTCGCACGAGGTGCGCAGCCAGGGCGAGCTGTCCGACCTGCTCGCCGGGGAGGGGACCGAGGTGACCCAGGCGACGCTCTCCCGAGACCTGCTCGAGGTCGGCGCCGTCAAGGTCCGTCGCGGACGGGCCCTCGTCTATGCCGTGCCCGGTGACGGCGCGGACGTCGGCTCGGCCGGCTCGGTCGGCTCGGCCGGCTCGGTCGCCGACCCGCCCCCCGGCTCACGGCTGCGGCGCGCCTGTGAGGAGCTGCTGGTCTCGGCCACCCCGGCGCAGCACCTCGTCGTGGTGAAGACACCTCCCGGTGCCGCCGGCTACCTCGCCTCGGCGATCGACCAGGCCCGCGACCGCGACGTGCTCGGCACCATCGCGGGTGACGACACGGTCCTGCTCGTGCTGGCCGACGGGCAACGCGCCGCGCACCTCGCGGCGAGCCTGTCGCGGCTGCCGGCCCTGACCGCCCTGACCGCCCTCACCGCGACGGAAGACGAGGCCCCATGACGACCGACGCTCCCCAGCCCCGCAGCGACCGCGTCAGTCTCTGGGGCGGCCGCTTCGCCGGCCGTCCGGATCGGGCGCTCGCCGCGTTGTCGAAGAGCACAGCCTTCGACTGGCGCCTCGCGCCGCACGACATCGCCGGCTCGCGGGCGCACGCCCGGGTGCTCCACCGTGCCGGGCTGCTGACCCAGGAGCAGCTGGAGCGGATGCTGGCCGGACTGGACCACCTCGACGCCGACGTCAGCTCGGGTGCCTTCGTCCCCGCGGAGGACGACGAGGACGTCCACACTGCGCTGGAGCGTGGGCTCATCGAGCGCGTGGGCGCGGACGTCGGGGGGCGGCTTCGGGCCGGGCGGTCGCGCAACGACCAGGTGGCGACGCTGGTGCGCAGGTACATGCGCGAGCATGCCCGCGTGGTGGGCGGTCTCGTGCTCGACGTCGCGGATGCGCTGATGGGGCAGGCTGACCGCCACTTCGGCGCCGCTATGCCCGGGCGCACCCACCTGCAGCACGCGCAGCCGGTGCTGCTCTCGCACCACCTGCTGGCCCACGTGTGGGCCCTGCTGCGCGACGTCGACCGGCTCCGGGACTGGGACGCCCGGGCCAGCTCGTCCCCCTACGGCTCGGGCGCGCTGGCCGGGTCGTCGCTGGGGCTCGACCCCGTGGCCGTGGCCCGGGAGCTCGGCTTCGAGCGCGCAGTCGAGAACTCCATCGACGGGACGGCGTCACGCGACGTCGTGGCCGAGCTGTCCTTCGTGTGCGCCATGACGGCCGTCGACATCTCCCGGCTCGCGGAGGAGGTCGTCCTCTGGGCCACCAAGGAGTTCTCCTTCGTCAGGCTCGACGACGCCTACTCCACCGGCTCGAGCATCATGCCGCAGAAGAAGAACCCCGACGTCGCCGAGCTCGCCCGCGGCAAGGCGGGTCGGCTCGTCGGCGACCTGGCCGGGCTGCTCACCACCCTCAAGGCGCTGCCGCTGGCCTACAACCGCGACCTGCAGGAGGACAAGGAGCCGGTCTTCGACGCGGTCGACACCCTCGAGCTGCTGCTGCCCGCCTTCGCCGGCATGGTGGCGACCCTGACCTTCGACACGGACCGAATGGGCTCCCTCGCGCCGCAGGGGTTCGCCCTTGCCACGGACGTCGCGGAGTGGCTCGTCCGGGAGGGGGTCCCGTTCCGCGCCGCCCACGACGTGGCCGGCGCCTGCGTGCGGGAGTGCGAGCGGCGCGGGATCGAGCTGTGGGAGCTACGGGACGAGGACCTGGCTCGGATCGACCCGCACCTCACCCCGGCGGTGCGCTCGGTGTTGTCCGTCGCCGGGTCGCTCGCGTCACGCGACGGCGTGGGCGGCACCGCGCCGGTCCGCGTCCGCGAGCAGCTCCTCGAGGCCGGTGAGCGCCTGCGGGAGGGCCGGGCGTGGGCGGCTCGGAGCGCCTGAGCGAATGGCGCAGCGCAGCGCCCTCGGCCGGGGCTTCTTCGCCCGTCCGGCGACGGTCGTGGCGCAGGAGCTGCTCGGCTGCCTCGTGAGCCACGCCGGGGTGACCGTGCGGCTGACGGAGACCGAGGCGTATGCCGGCGAGCGCGACCCGGGGTCGCACGCCTTCCGTGGCCGGACCCCACGGACCGCGGTGATGTTCGGGCCGGCCGGCTTCCTCTATGTCTACTTCACCTACGGCAACCACTGGTGCGTCAACCTCGTCACGGGCTCCGACGGTGCTGCCGAGGCCGTGCTCCTGCGCGGCGGCGCGGTCGTGGAGGGACACGACCTCGCCGCGGCGCGCCGGCCGGGGGTCAGGGAGCGGGACTGGTGCCGCGGGCCGGGAAGGCTGACCCGGACGCTCGACCTCGACGGCCGGCACACCGGCCTCGACGTCTGCCGCCCACCGCTCGGCGAGCCGGCCGACGTCCTCGTGTGGAGCCCCGACCCGGCCGTCGACCCGGCGCGGCTGCGGGCGGGCCCGCGGGTCGGGGTCAGCGGCCCGGGTGGCGACGGCGAGGCATTTCCCTGGCGGTTCTGGCTGGCCGACGAGCCCACCGTCTCGGCGTACCGCCCCGGCACCGTGCGTCGACGGTCCAGGACGTGACCGAGTGCGGGGCCGCCCCTCGTTGAGTGCGATGCCGCCCCCTCCCTGGTCGAGTGGCCAGTTCGGTGCGTGGAGGATGGCGGCGGGGGTGTGCGGAAGTGGCCACTCGAGGAGGGGGGCGGTGCGGGGTCGCCCCCTTGTTGGTCGAGTGGCCAGTTCGGTGCGTG
>CALMNV010000139.1 GCA_937873285.1 uncultured Intrasporangium sp.
CGAGCTGTCCCGCGCTGATCTCCTTGCCGCCCAGGGTGGTCCACTGCCGCACCTCCTCCACGGCCTCGATGACGCGCCACTGCTCGAAGCGCTCGAGCTCCCGCACCTCCTGGGTGAGGTGGGCGATGACCACCGTCTTGCCGGCCTTGCGGCGGCCCGTCGTCAGCGGCACCTCACCGGTGAGGGCCGCGAGGAGCGTGGACTTGCCGGCGCCGTTGACACCGACGAGGCCGACGCGCTCCCCCGGCGCGAGACGCCAGGTGACGCGGTCGAGGATGGTGCGGTCCCCGAGCACGACGCTGGCGTCCTCGAGGTCGAGCACGTCCTTGCCGAGACGCCGGGTCGCGAAGGAGAGCAGCTCCACGCCGTTGCGGGGCGGCGGCTCCCCCTCGATGAGCGCGTTTGCCGCGTCGATGCGGAACTTGGGCTTGCTCGTGCGCGCCGGCGGTCCGCGGCGCAGCCAGGCGAGCTCCTTGCGCAGCAGGTTGGCGCGCCGGTCCGCGACCACCCCGGCGAGGCGGTCGCGCTCGGCCTTGGCGAGGACGTAGGCGGCATACCCTCCCTCGAAGCTGCTCACCCCGCCGCCCTCGACCTCCCACGTGAGGCTCGCGTAGGCGTCGAGGAACCACCGGTCGTGGGTCACCGCGACGGTGGCGTTGCCGGGACGCGGCCGTCTCGTCGCGAGGTGCTCGGCGAGCCAGGCCACGCCCTCGACGTCGAGGTGGTTGGTCGGCTCGTCGAGGAGGAGCAGCTCGGGGTCGTCGACGAGGAGGCGGGCGAGAGCGAGCCGCCGCCGCTCGCCGCCCGACTTGGGGCCGACCGGGCTGTCCAGACCTCCCATCGCCTCGGCACCGAGACCGCCGAGCAGCCCGACGAGCACGTCTCGGACCCGGGCGTCGCCCGCCCAGACGTGCTCGGGGCGGCCGCGCAGCACCGCCTCACGCACCGTCGAGGCCGGGTCGAGCCGGTCGTCCTGGGCGAGCATCCCGACGCGTATGCCGTCGGCGCCGCCCCGGCGGGACACCCGCCCGGTGTCGGGCTCCCGCAGCCCGGCCAGGACCCGCAGCAGCGTCGACTTGCCGCCGCCGTTGCGCCCGACGACGCCGATCCGGTCCTCCGTCTGGACCCCTATCGACACGTCGTCGAGGACGGCGGTGGTCCCGAACACGAGGCAGACCTGCTCCAGCGAGACGAGGTTGGCCATCAGGGTCGCACCGCTGCCCGGTTGCCACTGCCCGTGGCTGGGTTGCCGGACATCGTCACTCCACCCGGGCCGCTGCGACGACCGACGCCCCGTGGACCGGGCCCTTGGCCCGGCGAAGGGTGCGGCAGGCGCCGGACGCTGCGAGGGACACGGACAGGTCGAGGGCCGCCTCGCGGCTGGCGGTCAGGAAGGCGACCGTCGGGCCGGACCCCGAGACCACGGCGCCCAGCGCCCCGAACTCGACTCCCGCGTCGCGCAGGGTCCGCAGCTCCGGCCGCAGCGAGAACGCCGCAGGCTCCAGGTCGTTGTGCAGGGCCCGCCCCAGCGCCGCGGGGTCGCCCTTGCGCAGGGCCGTCATGAGCCGGTCGCTGACCTCGGGGTCGGGCACCGGCTCACCGGCCCGCAGCCGGTCGAGCTCGGCGTAGACCTGAGGCGTGGCCAGGCCGGTGTCGCTGACGGCGAGCACCCAGTGGAAGCTGCCACGGGCCAGCACCGGGGCGAGCTGCTCGCCGCGCCCCGAGCCCATGGCGTTGCCGCCGACGAGGGCGAAGGGCACGTCGCTGCCGAGGTGCGCGGCGAGCTCGGCGAGCCGGTCCCGGCTGAGGCCCAGACCCCACAGGTGGTCGCAGGCCACCAGGGCGGCGGCGGCGTCGGCCGACCCACCGGCCATCCCGCCGGCGACGGGGATGTCCTTGTCGATGAGAATGGCGAGCGGCTCGTCGACCGCGTGGCGCTGGGCCAGCAAGCGCGCCGCCCGCAGCGCCAGGTTGTCCGGGCCCGAGGGCACCAGCCCGGCATACGGCCCCGACACGTCGACCTGCCACTCCGCCGAGCGATGCACCGACACCTCGTCGCGCAGGGACACCGCCTGGAACACGGTGGCCAGCTCGTGATAGCCGTCCGGCCGGGGAGCTCCGACCCGCAGCTCGAGGTTGACTTTCGCGGGGGCGCGCACGCGCACCCCCCGCGGCGTCGCAGCGATGGTCATGTCGGTCACCCTAGGGTCCCCGTCGCCCGGGCTGCCGCGATGCGCGCGAAGGCGGCCACGTCGAGCTGCTCGCCGCGCGTGCGCGGCTCCACGCCAGCCGCGAGGAGGGCCGCCTCCGCGGCGGCCGGCGAGCCGGCCCACGAGGTGAGAGCCGCCCGCAGCGACTTGCGCCGCTGGGCGAACGCCGCGTCGACGCATCGGAAGACCTCCTCGCGCGAGGCGGACGTCGCCGGCGGCTCCCTGCGGGTCAGCGACACCAGGCCCGAGTCGACGTTGGGGACCGGCCAGAACACCGTGCGCGCCACCTTTCCGGCGAGCTCCACGTCGGCATACCACGCAGCCTTGACGCTGGGCACCCCGTAGGCCTTGCTGCCCGGCGCCGCGGCGAGCCGCTCGGCGACCTCCAGCTGCACCATGACCAGGGCGTGGCGCAGCGAGGCGAAACGCTCGAGGAAGGAGAGCACGACCGGGACGGAGATGTTGTAGGGCAGATTCGCCACGAGCGCCGTGGGCCGTGGCCCCGGCAGCGACGTCAGGGTGAGGGCGTCGGCCGCGACGACCCGCAGCTTGTCGACCTGGCCCGGCTGCAGCCAGCGCACCGTGTCCGTGAGCGCCCCGGCGAGCCGGGGGTCGACCTCGACGGCGGTGACGCGGCGGACCGCCGGCAGCAGCGCCAGCGTGAGCGACCCCAGGCCGGGCCCGACCTCGACGACCACGTCGTCGTCGTCCACCTCGGCGAGCCGGACGATGCGGCGCACCGTGTTGGCGTCGACGACGAAGTTCTGGCCCCACTGCTTCGTCGGGCGCACCCCGAGCCGGGTGGCGAGCTCACGGACCTGCGCGGGGCCGAGGAGCGCGGCCGGCTCGGGCCGCGGGTCGGTGCTCACGGTCTCACCCTATGGCGCCGCGGACGCCGCCCCGTCCCGGGACGACGCATGCCGCCCGGCTGGCGAGCCGGGCGGCATACGGGTGCGCTGCGGGACGGCGACGGAGGCAGCGGCGGTGGCAGCAGGTGGGAGCAGGTGGGAGCAGCCTTCGACCGGTCAGGCCTTGCAGCTCCACTGCGAGAGGCCGTTGTCGGCGTAGGCGCGGTTGGCCACCGTGATCTGCTGCTCGCGGCTCGCGAGGTCGGCGCGCGGGGCGAACTGACCGCCGTTGTAGCCGAGCCACGTGCTGATGGAGAACTGCAGACCACCGAAGTAGCCGTTGCCCGTGTTGATGGACCAGTTGTTGCCCGACTCGCAGGCGGCCACCGCGTCCCACATGGCCGCGCGCGCGAGGTTGAGACCGCCGCCGGGAGCCGGCGCCGCCGTATCCTGTGCCGCAGACAATGGTTGCATTGCGAGCGTCGGGCCATCAGGGGCCGGGCGGCCGCTTGACCCGCGCTTCGCGCGGTCATAAATTGAGTACCTGCGAACCGGGCAGGGCAACCACGGGGAACGGGCGATGGGGCGCGTTCTGCGCGAGCGCCCCGGGCCCTGCGACACCTCATTCACCTTCAGCGAAGTCCTCGAGGCACAATGCCCCCTGCGGTCATCGATGTCCGCCAGGCCGACGACTCTCGCGACGTCGTGCATCGGGCCGTGCAGGCGCTTGCCGAAGGCAAGCTAATCGCTCTGCCCACCGACACGGTCTATGCGCTGGCCGCCAGCGCGCTCAGCGCCGCAGGTGTCGCCCGTCTGCAGAAAGCCAAACGGGCCGACGACGCCCGTCCCCTCACGCTCGCGGTGAAGAGCGTCGATGACGCGCTCGACTACGCCCCCACGATGAGCCGCCTGGGCCG
>CALMNV010000140.1 GCA_937873285.1 uncultured Intrasporangium sp.
TCGGTCGACCTCGGCTGCGTGCGGTTGACCGAGCGCCACCTGCGCAGCGACCCGCCGACCCGGGCGGAGGTCGCCGGGGCCACCGCCGACATCGAGGCGGGCCTCGACGTGGCGGCCGCGGAGGTGCCCTTCGCGGGGGTGCGGACCCTCGTCGGGCTGGCCGGCACCGTCACCACCGTCACGGCGCACGCGCTCCGGCTGCCGGCATACGACCCGCAGGCGATCCACCTCTCCCGGGTCCCGGTCGCTCGCGTCCTGGCGGCCGCCGAGGAGCTGGTCGCCATGCCACGCAGCGAGCGGGCCCGGCTGCCCTACATGCACCCGGGACGGGTCGACGTCATCGGCGCCGGCGCCCTGCTCTGGTCGTGCGTCGTCGCGCGGGTGTCCGCCGCTGCGGACCTGGACGAGGTGGTCGCGTCCGAGCACGACATCCTCGACGGGATCGCCCTCGGTCAGCTCAGCTGACGCGCCGGCTCGACGTCGTCGCCGCAGAGCCGGACCAGCCGGCGCCGGACGGGAAGGGCAGCTGGCGCGCCGGGTGGCGCTGCTGGTGCAGCCGCACACCCATCCACACGATCGTGGTGATCCCGAGGGCCCAGGAGCCGTTTGACACCGTGGTGTCGACCACCCCGTAGGTGACGAGGAAGAGCGTCACCCACACCACCGCCTGGATGGCCCGGCTGCCGAGCGCGGTGGCGCCGAGGAGCACCCCTCCCCAGAGCACGTACCACGGGTGTACCACCGGCCCGGTGGCGCAGAAGACGAGGAACGCGCTCGCCGTCGCGACGACGGGCGCGCGGGGGGCGACCCGCCAAGCGAGCCACGCGATGACCGCGAGGCCGATCAGCGCCGCCGCGCCACGCACCACCGGCAGGGCCAGCTCCACCCACGGGTCCGGCATACCGCCGACCGTCATCAGCCACTCGATGAGGCTGCCGACCAGGGTCGGGGGGGCCAGCATGGACCGTAGCGAGACAGGGACCGAGAGGTTGGCCACCCAGCCCCAGCCCAGCCCGGTGAGCATCGTGATGACGGTGAAGGTCGCCGCCGCGTCCGCTCCGACCCACGCGGCACAGCGGGCGAAGTAGGCGGCATCGGAGGACCTCGGGCGCTCGCGACGGGCCTGGCCGTCGCTCAGCGCCAGGCCGAGCACCCCGACCAGGGCCAGCGCCCCGGTCTGCTTGACGCTGGCCGCGGCGGCCACGGTCATGCTGGCGAGCAGCAGGTGCCGGTGGCTGGCCAGGAGCAGGGCGCTCACGACGAGGGCGATCATGATGGCGTCGTTGTGGGCACCGCCGATGAAGTGCATGAGCACGAGGGGGTTGAGCACGCCGAGCCACAGCGCGTGGTCGCGGCTGACCCCGAAACGCTCGGCCAGGCGCGGCAGGGTGGCCGCCAGCAGTCCAACGGCCAGCAGCGCCGGCAGCCGCATGGCCACCGCGGCGAGATAGGCGTGCTCTCCGGTGAGGGTCACCACGAGGTGCTGGATCTGCAGGCCGAGGGGCCCGTAGGGCGCGGGCGTGTAGAGCCACAGCGGGTCGACCTGGTCGGCGAACGGCCCTGGCGTCGCGGACGGGCCGACGACGTAGGGATCCATCCCCAGGCCGACGAGCAGCCCTTGGGCGGCATAGCTGTAGGCGTCGCGGCTGAACAGCGGCGGCGCCACGAGCAGCGGCAGGCTCCAGAGCAGCCAGGTGCGCGAGGAGATCGGGGGGCTGCCGGGCGCGGGCCGCAGGCGCAGCCAGGCGTCGACGAGCAGGGCCATGCCGAGCACGAGGAGGGCGGTGGCCGCCAGTCGCCCCGCGCCGCTGCTCAGCCACTGCAGGTCGAGCAGGTCCACGATGGCCGGCTGCGGTGGCAGGAACGCGGGCGTGAGGGATCCGGCGCTGACGAGCGTCGTGCCCAGGGCGCCGCGACGCACGAGCGGGTCGCGCCACGCCGGCCCGCCGGCAGCGGAGGGCGCCCACGGGTGGTGGCCGGGGGAGTCGCTCAACGGGCGGCTCGCCGCCGCGGCGAGCTCGTCTACAGCGTGCGGCACGGGCACCCGGCGGATCCTCCCTTTCTCGGCCGCGCTGGACCCCGGCGGGGCCAGAGGGAGAGAGCGGCCGGTTCCCCCTGACAAGGGTGTGGCATGAGAATTGTACGCTGGTGCCCCCGGTGGGACTCGAACCCACACTGCGGCGATTTTAAGTCGCCTGCCTCTGCCGTTGGGCTACGGGGGCGAGGTGACCGCCCTGGTGCCCGCCCTCGCGGGCACCCTATCCGCTTCCGGCCCGCCGGCAACCGGCCCGCACGTCCGGCGCGGGACGGCGCGGGACGGCGCGGGATGGGCGGGTGGCGTGCGCGGGCCGGCACCGCTGTCTGGGAACAAACTGGGTGGCTGGGACGTCTACGCAAGCAGGGGCCGGACATCGTGTCGTGGCCACGAGTCGGGAGGCACGTTCCCCATGGCAGGTTCCAACCCGGTCTTCGACCGGCTCAACCGACAGCTCGACCGCGAGCGGTATGCCGGCTTCGGCGACCAGCGCGCGGCGGCGCCGAGCGCCGTGACGGTCGATGAGCTCAACGACCTCTACGCCCGCCGCCCTGCCGGGCCCGTCGACACCGGCCGGGTCACCGTCGACGACGTCATCATCAAGAGCCTCACGCTCTTCGCCGTGCTCATCGCCGCGGGCCTCGGCGCGTGGGTCGCGGTGGACCTCACGCCGTCGCTGATCACGCCGCTGTGGCTGGGCGGGGCCGTGCTCGGGCTGGTCCTCGGCCTCGTCATCGCCTTCATGCGCAATGTCCCGACCCCGCTGATCTTCGCCTACGCGGCGGTCGAGGGCGGCTTCATCGGCGCGTTCAGCTACTACATCAACTCGGTGCCGCGCTACTCCGGCGTCGTGCTCATGGCGGTCCTCGCGACGCTCAGCACGTTCGCGGCGATGTATGCCGCGTACGCGACGGGCCTGGTCAAGGTCACCAGCCGGTCGAGGCGCATCTTCATCTTCATGCTCGGTGGCTACGCGATCTTCGCGCTGCTCCAGTTCGTCCTCGTCGCCACGGGCGTCCTCGGCGGGTGGGGCTTCGGCGGCAGCGGTCCGCTGGGGATCGGGCTGTCGCTGCTCGGCACCGGCCTGGCCGCCTACTCGCTCGCCTTCGACTTCGACTCCATCGAGCAGGCGGTGCGCGCCGGCGCTCCGCGCAAGTACGCCTGGCTGCTCGCGCACGGGCTCATCGTGTCGGTCGTCTGGCTCTACATCGAGTTCGTCCGGCTCTTCGCCCGGCTCCGCGACTGACGGTGCCGGTCGGCGACGAGCCGCCCGGCCCGCCTGACGCCGGATGGGACGAGCGGCGGATCGACAGCCGCCCCGCCGGGACCGAGGACGGGCTGGAGACCGAGCTGCGGCGTCTGGTCGAGCGGTGGCGCGCCCTCCCGATCGACCAGGCGAAGGCTCGGCTGCCCATGCTGCGGCGGCACGTGCAGTGCCTGGCCGACCAAGGCGCGCGGCTGGCCGGCCGAGCAGCCACAGCCGTGCCCGACCTCGGCCCCGCGGTCGCGCTGGACCAGCTGCTGGTGATGGTGCACGACGTGGCCCGGCTCGGCGGCAGCTGCGAGCAGGCCGCCGCCGCGCGCCGGCTGCGCGGCATACGGCGGGGGCTCTAGGCGCGGATGCAGGGCGCCCGCAGCGTCGCGCCGCGTCGCCTAGCCGATGCGCTCGAGCACCATGGCCATTCCCTGGCCGCCGCCGACGCACATCGTCTCCAGCCCGAACTGGCCGTCCGTGCGGCGCAGCCCGTTGATCAGCGTGCCGGTGAGGCGCGCCCCGGTCGCCCCGAACGGGTGACCGATCGCGAGCGCGCCGCCATGCACGTTGAGCCGCCCGTAGTCCATCCCG
>CALMNV010000141.1 GCA_937873285.1 uncultured Intrasporangium sp.
CGAACCACACGTCGAGCACGTCCTCGACCCGGCGCATCGTGGACCGGCCGGTGGGGTCGTCCGGGTTGGGCCTGGTCAGCGCATCGATGCCGGGCCGGTGCAGGTCGGTGACGGTGACGCCGAAGTCACGCTCGAGCTCGGCGAAGGACCCGTAGACGTCGACCCGGGGGTAGTGCGGGTCGTCCGACTTCCACACCGGGATCGGGCTGCCCCAGAAGCGGTTCCGCGAGATCGACCAGTCCCGGGCGTTGGCCAGCCACTTGCCGAACTGCCCGTCCTTGACGTGCCCGGGCGTCCACGAGATCTGCTGGTTGAGCTCGAGCATC
The DNA here is from genome assembly GCA_937873285.1 of uncultured Intrasporangium sp. Classification (GTDB taxonomy): domain Bacteria; phylum Actinomycetota; class Actinomycetes; order Actinomycetales; family Dermatophilaceae; genus CALMNV01. The sequence continues at coordinate 327 of CALMNV010000141.1, forward strand.
CGCTCCTTGAGCTTCGTCACCTCGACGAACCAGCTCGAGACCGCCATGTAGATCAGCGGCTCCCGGCACCGCCAGCAGTGCGGATAGCTGTGGTCGTAGGTCTCCCGGCGCAGCAGCACGGTGCCCTCGGTCGTCGAGCCGAGGTCCTCCGCGCCCCGGCCCTGCCCGGCGTCGTGCCTGGTGCGCGCCGCGAGGTGGTCGATGATGTGCGCGTTGGCGTCGAAGACGTGCATTCCCTCGTAGTCGCGCACCGGGAAGGTGAACGCGCCGTCGGCTCCCACCGGCACCACGGGCGCGATGTCGTAGGTGTCGGTGAGCAGCTTGTCCTCCTCACCGAAGGCCGGCGCGATGTGCACGATGCCGGTGCCGTCCTCCGTGGTGACGTAGTCGGCTGCGAGCATGCGGTGCGAGTTGGCGTGCCCCATGAAGTAGTCGAAGGGTGGGGTGTAGCGCCGGCCGAGCAGCTCGGTCCCCTTCACCCGCTGCACGACCCGGTCGGCGGCATCCTCCCCGAGCTCGCGGGCGTATGCCGGGAGCCTGGCTTCGGCGAGGACGTAGCGCTCGGTGCGGCCGGTGACGTCGGACTCCACGACGACGTAGTCGACCTCCGGGTGGACGGCCATCGCCAGGTTGGACGGGACGGTCCAGGGCGTCGTCGTCCAGATGAGCGCGAGCTCGCCGGTCTCCAGGCGGTAGCCGACCGTCACGGCCGGGTCCTGGCGCATCTTGTAGACGTCGTCGTCCATCCGCAGCTCGTGGTTGGACAGGGGGGTCTGGTCGTTCCAGCAGTAGGGCAGCACGCGGAAGCCCTCGTAGACCAGCCCCTTGTCGTAGAGGGTCTTGAAGGCCCAGATGACCGACTCCATGTAGCCCGGCTCGAGCGTCTTGTAGTCGTGGTCGAAGTCGACCCACCGGGCCTGTCGTGTGACGTACTGGCGCCACTCGTCGGTGTAGCGCAGCACCGAGCTGCGGCACGCTGCGTTGAACGTCTCGATGCCGAGGTCGAGGATGTCCTGCTTGGTCTTGATGCCGAGCTCGCGCTCGGCTTCGACCTCGGCCGGCAGCCCGTGGCAATCCCACCCGAAACGGCGCTCGACCCGCCGGCCGCGCATCGTCTGGTAACGCGGGACGATGTCCTTGACGTAGCCGGTGAGCAGGTGGCCGTAGTGCGGCAGGCCGTTGGCGAAGGGCGGCCCGTCGTAGAAGACGAACTCGTTGGCGCCGTCCGGCCCGGCCTCCCGGCTCTCCACCGACGCGAGGAACGTCCCGTCCTGCTCCCAGTAGCGCAGCACCCGCTCCTCGATCTCGGGGAAGCGCGGGTTCGACGGGACGGCGGTCAGGGCGGGGCCGGCTGCGGTGGCGTCGGTGGCGTCGGTGGTGACCTTGGGGTAGGTCATGGCGGTCTCCTGCTCGTGCGTCGCGGCGTGCTCCGGTCACGAGGACGACGTCGCCGCCGCGGTACCACCCCGCTTGCCGCACGGGCCCACGCGACCGGCGTGGGCGGCATACGACCGCTCTTGTCAGGGCTGTGACGGGCCCACCCGTCCGGTTCTACTGAGGACGACCCGGGGAGGGTGTCCCGTTCTTCCGGAGGCTCGCCGCTGATGACGGCTCGAACGCCGGTGCCACCGAGTCTAGCCTGCCCCGGGCGTCGCCTCCCTCCCGCCTCCTGCCGCGGGTCGTCGCCGACCCGGACGTCGCGGCAGGCCCCACCCCGCCTGCGGCAGGATGACGACATGAGCGAGAGCGAGACGCAGACCGCGGGTGCCTGGTTGAGCAACGAGGACCTGGACAGCGCTCGAGACCGGCTGCCGATGCTCTACGTCCACGCGGTGCCGGTGCGCGTCGACGACCGCGGGGTGGTGACGCACCTCGGGCTGCTGCTGCGCGCCGACGCCGAGGGCTCCATCGGGCACGAGGTCGTCGGCGGTCGGGTGCTCTACCACGAGCGGATCCGCGACGCGATCGCCCGGCACCTGGAGAACGACCTCGGTGCGGTCGCGCTGCCCCGCCTGCCGATCGCCCTCCAGCCCTTCACCGTGGCGGAGTTCTTCCCCACGCCCGGTGTGACCCCCTTTCACGACCCGCGCCAGCACGCGGTCTCCCTCGCCTACGTGGTGCCCGTCGTGGGCGACTGCCGGCCGCAGCAGGACGCGCTCGGCCTGTCGTGGGTCACGCCGGTCGAGGCCGACGAGCTCGCCGCCTCCGGGCAGATGAGCTCCGGCCACGGCGTGCTCGTGCGCCAGGCCCTGGCCCACCTCGGCCACGCCGTCTAGCGACGAGGGGCGCCGGGGAGCGACGTACCATGGCTCAATGCCCGGGACCTCCCTGTTCAGCGCGCTCGAGCCCCTGCTGGAGCGGGTGACCAAGCCGATCCAGTACGTCGGCGGCGAGCTCAACTCGACGGTGAAGGACTGGCACGTCGGCGGGTTCGGCCCGGCAGGCGAAGAGCTGACGACGCGGTGGGCGCTGATGTATCCCGACGCCTACGAGGTGGGTCTGCCCAACCAAGGCGTCATGATCCTCTACGAGGTGCTCAACGAGCGTCCGGACGCGCTGGCCGAGCGGACGTATGCCGTGTGGCCCGACATGGAGTCCGCCCTGCGCGAGGCAGGCCTGCCACAGTTCACCGTGGACGGGCACCGCTCGGTGCGCGACTTCGACCTCCTCGGTGTCTCCTTCTCCACCGAGCTGGGCTACACCAACTTGCTCACGGCCCTCGACCTCGCCGGCATACCGCTGCACGCCGCAGAGCGGGGCGACGCGGACCCGGTCGTCCTCGCGGGAGGGCACGCCGCGTTCAACCCCGAGCCGGTCGCGGCGTTCGTCGACGCCGCGGTCATCGGGGACGGCGAGCAGGCGGTCCTGACGATCACCGACATCGTCGGCGAGTGGAAGGCGCAGGGCCGCCCCGGTGGACGCCGAGAGCTGCTGCTGCGGCTCGCGCGCACCGGCGGCGTCTACGTCCCCGGGTTCTACGACGTGTCGTACCTGCCCGACGGGCGCATCCGGCGGGTGGCGCCATCGGCAGACGCGACGGGGGTGCCGTGGCGGGTCGGCAAGCACACCGTGAGCGACCTCGACGCGTGGCCCTACCCGAAGCAGCCGCTCGTGCCGCTGGCCGAGTCGGTGCATGAGCGGATGTCGGTGGAGATCTTCCGCGGCTGCACCCGCGGCTGCCGCTTCTGCCAGGCAGGGATGATCACCCGACCGGTCCGCGAGCGCTCGATCACGGGCGTCGGCGAGATGGTGGAGCGGGGGCTCGCGGCCACCGGGTTCGAGGAGGTCGGGCTGCTCTCGCTCAGCTCCGCCGACCACTCGGAGATCGCCGCGATGACCAAGGGGCTGGCTGATCGCTACGAGGGCACCCAGACGGGCCTGTCCCTGCCCTCGACGCGTGTCGACGCCTTCAACATCGACCTCGCCAACGAGCTGACGCGCGGCGGGCGCCGCTCCGGCCTGACCTTCGCCCCGGAAGGCGGGTCCGAGCGGATCCGCCGGGTCATCAACAAGATGGTGACCGAGGAGGACCTCATCGGCACGGTCGCGGCGGCATACGGCGCCGGCTGGCGACAGGTGAAGCTCTACTTCATGTGCGGCCTGCCGACCGAGACCGACGAGGACGTCCTGCAGATCGCCGAGCTCGCCGCTCGGGTCATCGAGACGGGCCGGCGGGTGTCCGGCCGGCGCGACATCCGCTGCACGGTCTCCATCGGTGGCTTCGTGCCCAAGCCGCACACCCCCTTCCAGTGGGCGGCGCAGCTCGGGGTCGAGCAGACCGATGCGCGGCTGCTGCGGCTGCGTGACGCCATCCGGGCCGACCGGCGCCACGGCACCTCGATCGGCCTGCGCTACCACGACGGCAAGCCCGGGATCATCGAGGGCCTGCTGTCCCGAGGCGACCGGCGGGTCGGCAGGGTCATCGAGGCGGTGTGGCGCGACGGGGGTCGCTTCGACGGGTGGAGCGAGCACTTCTCCCACGAGCGGTGGACGCGGTGTGCCGCGGAGGTCTTCGCCACCGACCCGGAGTGCGCGGCGGTCGACCTCGACTGGTACACCACCCGCGAGCGCGCCGAGACGGAGGTGCTGCCCTGGGACCACCTCGACTCGGGGCTCGACAAGGAGTGGCTCTGGCAGGACTGGCAGGACGCGCTCGAGGAGACTCCGGTCGACGACTGCCGGTGGACGCCGTGCTTCGACTGCGGGGTGTGCCCCCAGCTGGGCACCTCCATCGAGGTCGGGCCGACGGGCAAGACGCTGCTCCCGCTGACCGTGGTCGGCTCCGGCCGCGCCGATCTGCTCGAGCAGATGTGACCTCAGGGGTCCGGCCGCCCCCTCCGCGGCCGGACGCCCGTCGTTCGGCAGCGCTCACCGCTGCGCAACCTCCCGAAAGGGAGATGATGGAACGGTATCGGGGACCCGGCGATCGGGTGCGGTAATCCCGAAAACCGGACTCGGATGAGGGCTCGACGACGCGCCGCCCGCCTCCCCCTCCCCTCCTGATCAGAGCCCCCTCCCGGTCAGAGCCCCCTCCTGGTCAGAGCCCCCTCCTG
>CALMNV010000142.1 GCA_937873285.1 uncultured Intrasporangium sp.
GTCGCTCGGCTGACCTGCGCGTTGGCCTTCAGCCGCAGGCCGTTGGCGAGCCTGCAGAAGAGCTTGCCCAGCGCGCCCGTCTTCTGGCCGGTGATGTTGAGGTTCACCGCGCTCGTGTCGACGGTCAACCCGAGCAGGGTCAGCTTGAGGTCCTCGAGGTGCAGCGTGAGGATCTTGCAGCCGCCGGCCGCCGTGCCGACCGCCAGCGTGGTCTTCTGCTCGGCCTGCCGGGGCAGGCCCATGCGGGTGTAGGCCAGCGTCCTGGCGGTGGCGACCGCGTAGGGGCGGCCGTCGCGGACGACGAACTTCTCGACGGCCACGTCGACCGAGATCGTGCGCGGCTTCGTGCGCTGCGCCGCGTCGGCGGCCGGGACGAGGGTGACGAGCAGGGCGGCCAAGAGGGCAGCCGGAAGTGAGCGTTTCATGGACGCGCCATACCCGGCTCGACTTTCCGCAACCCGCACGCGCCGGTCGGGACGACACGTTTGACATACCCCAATGGGGTATCTATACTTGCTTTCGACTAATACCCCCCTACCGTATAGAGCCCACATGCCCATCGCCCCCATCGCCAAGCTCACCGGCTTCGCCGCCCTCCTCGCCGTCCTCGTGGTCGGCGGCATCGCGCTCGGCGGGGCCGTCGACCCCGGCCGCTCGACCGCCGCTCCCGACGCGGGACATGGCGCCGCGGCCTCCCACGAGGGAGGGGGCGGCCCTCCCGTCCGCGGCCTGGCCGTGGCCGAGAACGGTCTGCGGCTCGTCGTCGACGACAGCGAGCTCGCCAGCGGCCGTCCCCAGCAGCTGCGGTTCCGCATCGTCGATGACGACGGCGCCACGGTCTCCGGCTTCGACGTCGCGCACACCAAGCGCATGCACGTGATCGTCGCCCGCCGTGACCTGACGAACTTCCAGCACCTGCATCCCGAGCAGGCTGCGGACGGCAGCTGGAGCGCGCCGCTCGGGATCGCCGAGCCCGGGTCCTATCGCCTGTTCGCCGACTTCGAGCGCGACGGCGAGAAGACCACGCTTGCCGCCGACCTGGCCGCCGACGGGGCGGCCGACCTGCGGCCGCTGCCGGCGCCTGCCGGCCGCGCGGTCAGCGACGGCGGCTACGACGTCGAGCTGGACGCCGACGGCGCGCTGCCGGGCGAGGAGGCGCGCCTCGACTTCACCGTCACCAAGGACGGCCGGGAGGCGCAGACCGAGCCGTACCTCGGCGCCGGCGGCCACCTGGTCGCACTGCGCGAGGGCGACCTGGCGTTCCTGCACGTCCATCCCACCGAGGACGCGACCGGCGGCGCCGCCTTCGATGCGACCTTCCCCACCCAGGGCCGCTACCGCCTGTTCCTGCAGTTCCAGGTCGAGGGCGAGATCCAGACGGTCGCCTTCACCCAGGAGGTGCGCTGATGACCACGCATCTGGACCTGCCGATCAGCGGCATGACCTGCGCCTCGTGCGCGAACCGCATCGAGCGCCGGCTCAACAAGCTCGAGGGCGTCACCGCGTCGGTCAACTACGCCACCGAGAAGGCGTCGGTGGACTACGACGCCGCGACCGTCGATCCCGAGGCGCTGATCGGCGCGGTCGAGGCCGCGGGCTACGCGGCGAAGCTGCCGGCCGGTGACGTCGCGCCCGCCGACGAGCCCGAGCACGACGAGCTCGCGCCGCTGCGCACGCGGATGCTCGTGTCGCTGCCGCTGGCGCTGTCGGCGTTCTTCGTCTCGATGATCCCGGCCCTGCAGTTCGACTACTGGCAGTGGGCGGTGCTGCAGCTGACGACGCCGGTGATCGTGTGGGGCGCGTGGCCGTTCCACCGCGCCGCCTGGGCGAACCTCAAGCACGGCACGGCAACGATGGACACGCTGATCAGCATCGGGACGCTCACCGCGTTGGTCTGGTCGCTCTACGCGCTGTTCCTGGGTGACGCCGGCATGACCGGCATGAAGATGGAGTTCGAGCTGATCCCCGAGGGCAGCGGCGAAGAGCACATCTTCCTCGAGGTCGGCGCGGTCGTCGCCGCGTTCCTGCTGACCGGCCGCTACTTCGAGGCGCGCTCCAAGCGCCGCGCGGGCGCCGCGCTCAGGGCGCTGCTCGAGACGGGCGCCAAGGAGGCCTCGGTCCTCGACCCCGACGGCTCGGAGCGGCGCGTGCCGATCGAGCAGGTGGCGGTCGGCGACCGCTTCGTCGTCCGCCCCGGCGAGAAGATCGCCACCGACGGGGAGGTCGAGGAGGGCTCGAGCGCGGCCGACGAGTCGCTGCTCACGGGCGAGTCGGTGCCGGTGGAGAAGCACCCGGGCGATCCGGTGGCCGGCGGCAGCGTCAACGCCGGCGGGCGGCTGGTCGTGCGCGCCACCCGCGTCGGGTCCGACACGGCCCTTGCGCAGATCGCCCGGCTCGTCAAGGAGGCGCAGACCGGCAAGGCGCCGGTCCAGCGGCTCGCCGACCGGATCTCCGGTGTCTTCGTGCCGGTGGTCATCGGCCTCGCGGTCCTCACCTTCGGCTTCTGGATCGGGGCCGGGGAGGGCACGACGTTCGCCATCACCGCCGCCGTCGCCGTGCTGGTCATCGCCTGCCCCTGCGCGCTCGGGCTCGCCACGCCCACGGCGCTGCTCGTCGGCACCGGCCGCGGCGCGCAGCTCGGCCTGCTGATCAAGGGCGCGGAGGTCCTCGAGTCCACCCGCCGGGTCGACACGATCGTGCTCGACAAGACCGGCACCGTGACCGAGGGCAACATGACGCTCGCGGAGGTCGCTCCGGTGGCAGGCCGGAGCCGCGCCGAGCTGCTGCGTCTCGCCGGCGCCGTCGAGGACGCCTCGGAGCACCCGATCGCCCGCGCGGTCGCCGCCGCCGCCCGCGCCGAGGCTGGTGCGCTGCCCCCCGCGAGGGCATCGGCGTCGAGGGTGTCGTCGAGGGCCGGCGCGTGGAGGTGGGCCGCGACGGCCGTACCGGGATCGCGGTGCGCGTCGACGGCGAGCCCTGGGGCACGCTCGAGGTGGCCGACGAGATCAAGCCCACGTCCGCGGAGGCGGTCGCGTCGCTGAAGGCGCTCGGCCTGCGGCCGATCCTCCTGACCGGCGCCAGCGAGACGCCGGCCCGCCCCGTGCCCGCACGG
>CALMNV010000143.1 GCA_937873285.1 uncultured Intrasporangium sp.
GTCGAGTGGTCGCCCCGGTGCGCCGCCCCGCGGGTCAGCTCCCCTCGTACAGCGCGTCCAGGCGGTCGGCATACTTGGCCGTGACCGCGCGCCGGCGCAGCTTCATGCTGGGTGTCAGGTCGCCGGCCTCGACACTGAGGTCATGGTCGAGCAGGACGAAGTCCTTGATCGTCTCCCAGCGGTTGAGCTCGGCGTTGAGCTGGTCGACGTAGCCCTGCACGAGCCGACGGGCAGCCTCCGAGCTGACGATCTGCGGATACGGCTGGCCGCCGAGCCCCGCGCCGGCCGCCCAGGCGGTGATGGCGTCGGGGTCGAGGGTGACGAGGGCGGTCGCGTAGTTGTGCCCGGCGCCGTGGACGAGGAACTGGCTGACATAGGGGCACAGCGCCTTGAACCGGGCCTCGATGCCAGCCGGCGCGACGAACTTGCCACCCGAGGTCTTGAAGACGTCCCGCTTGCGGTCGGTGACGTAGAGGAAGCCGCGCTCGTCGAGCCGGCCGATGTCACCGGTGGCGAACCAGCCGTCCTCCGACAGCACCTCGGCGGTGGCCTCCGGGTTGTTGTGGTAGCCGCGCATCACCCCCGGGCCCTGCACGAGGATCTCGCCGTCCTCCTCGGCGATGCGCACCCGCGTCTCCGGCAGCGGCCAACCGACCGAGCCGAAGCGGTAGGACCCCGCCCAGGGACGGTTGACAGTCGTGCCCGAGGAGGTCTCAGTGAGCCCGTAGCCCTCGAGCACGAGCAACCCGACGGCGCCGAACCACCGGGCCACGTCCGGGCCGAGCGGGGCAGAGCCGCTGATCATGAAGCGCAGTCGCCCGCCGAAGCGGGCCTGCACCTTGGACAGGACGAGCGCAGTCGCGAGCCGGTGCGCCGCAGCGAGGGCCGGCGAGGGCCGCTCCCCCCGCTCGGCGAGGTCACGCACCTGCGCACCCACGCCCAACGCCCAGTCCAGGAGTCGACGCTTGAGCCCGCTCTCGTGCTCGAACATCAGCGTGATCCGGCCGCGCGCCTTCTCGAAGACGCGCGGGGGGCCGGCCATGAAGGTCGGCCGGACGATGCCCACGCTGTCGACGATCCGCTCGATACGCCCGTCGACCGCGGTTGGGAAGCCGCACTGCAGGCCGGTGGCGACGAGCATCTTGCCGAAGACGTGCGCGAGGGGCAGCCAGAGGAACTGCACGTCGTCGGGACCCAGCAACCCCGTCGCCTCGATGACGGCGCCCTCGTAGACGACGCTGTCCTGCGCGAGCCGGACGCCCTTGGGCCGGCCGGTCGTGCCGGAGGTGTAGATCAAGGTGGCCAGGTGGTCCGGACCGATGGCGTCGATCCGCTCGTCGACGAGGCCCGGCGCGGTGGCGAGCGCCTGCCGCCCGCGGGCAGCCAGCTCGTCCACCGTCATGACCCAGCCGTCGTCGGTGGACGTGCCGGTGAAGGTGACGACGTGGCGCAGGCCGGGCAGCTGGTCGCGCACCGAGGCGAGCTTGGCCACCTGCGCGTCGTCCTCAGCGAAGACGACCGAGCTGCCGGAGTCGGCGAGGATGTAGGCGACGTCGTCGGCGATCGTCGTCGGATAGACGGTCGTCGTCGCACCCCCCGCACAGACGATGGCGAGGTCGGCGAGGATCCACTCGATGCGGGTGGTCGAGGCGATCGCAGCGCGGTCCTCGAGGCCCAGGCCGAGGCTGGCCAGGCCGGCGGCCCAGTCCCGCACGACGCGGTCGGTCTCGGCCCAGGTGAGCGTGGTCAGCTCGTCCCGCCCCGCCGAGAAATACTGGTATGCCGGCTGGTCCGGAGTCGCCCGGACGCGTCGGCGAAAGAGAGCGCCCACGCTCGGTGCTCGCTCGGCGAGGATCGCCTGGTCGACGGTCTCGTCCGCGGAGGTACTCGCTGGCATGGTGGCTCCTTCCCGCCCGGCGGTCCGGGAACGGCCCGCTCTGGGCCGGATGATGTCAAGGTGAGGGCCTGCCCGTCATCCCCCTACGGCGTGCCGAGACCGCTTCGTTGCGAACCAGGCCGTATGCCGGCCGGCAGCCCGGTCGGTGCCGACGCCCGTGCCGACGCCCGTGCCGACGCCCGACCCTGCGCTGGTGCCGGCGCCAGTGCCGGCGCTGGTGTCAGCGCCGGCCCGAGGCGGCCACGTTGCCGACGAGCCCGAGCGCGATCCACGCGGCGACCATCGACGACCCGCCGTAGGAGACGAACGGCAGGGGCAGACCGGTGACCGGCATGAGGCCGAGGTTCATGCCGATGTTCTCGAAGGCTTGGATGCCGAACCACACGGCCACCGCGGTGGCCAGCAGCCTGCCGAAGGCGTCGGCCCGCCGCGCGACGACCAGCGCCCGCACGACGAGAAACCCCACGAGGAGCACGAGACCGGCCGCGCCGAGGAAGCCCAGCTCCTCACCGGCGACGGAGAAGATGAAGTCGGTCTCCTGGAAGGGAATGAAGCCACCCTGGGTCTGACGACCGGCGAAGAGTCCCTGACCCCCCAGCCCGCCGGAGCCGATGGCGATGCGCACCTGCCGGGTCTGGTAGCCGATGCCCTGCGGGTCGAGCTCCGGCTGAAGGAAGGCGAGCAGGCGAGCCCGCTGGTAGCCACTGAGCACCGGCGTCGTGAAGGCCGCCACCAGGCCCGCGACGCCGCCGGCGACGACGCCGAGGGTGAAGCGCCGCGGGGCGCCGGCGGAGGCGACGGCAACCGCGGCCATGGCGACGAGCACGACCGCGGAGCCGAGGTCGGGCTGCAGGAGCACGAGACCGATCGGGACCGCGGCGACCAGCCAGGCGAGCAGCACGTCCCGGGTGCGCTGGGGCTCTCCCCGGTCGGCCCGGTCGGCGAGCACCATCGCCAGGCCGAGCGCGAGCGCCACCTTGGCCAGCTCCGACGGCTGGAGGGTGAAGCCGCCGGGGAGCCGGATCCACGAGCGCGAGCCGTTGACGGTGGCGCCGAGTGAGCTGAGCACGGCGAGCAGACCGAGCACCGACAGCACGGAGACGAGGGGGGCGAGGGCCCGCAGAAACCGCATGTCGAGGCGGACCACGACCAGCGCGGCCGCCAGCCCACCGACCGCGCTGACGAGCTGCTTGACGGCGAGCGACGAGCCGTGATCGACGCGGGTGGAGGACCAGATGAGCAGCACCCCGACCAGAGACAGGCCGCCCGCCCCGAGAAACAGGCCGAGGTCGGCGCGCAGCCACCCGCGCGTCGCCCGCAACGGCTGCCGGTCTGCACCGAGCCGGCCCGCGGGCACTCTCGTGCCGCGCAGGCTCCGCCGGGTCCGCCGGATCAGCCGGGGACGGCCGTGGAGAGGATCGTGCGGCACCGTGCGACGTCCTGTTCCATCTGCTCGACGAGGGCCTCGACGCCGTCGAAGCGCAGCGTCTCGCGCAGCCGGTCGACGAACTCGAGCGCCACCTGCTCGCCGTAGAGGTCGAGGTCGGTGCGGTCGAGGACGTAGGCCTCCACGCGGCGCTGGTGCCCGTCGAAGGTGGGATTGGTGCCGACGGAGATGGCGGCGGGCAGCGTGCGGTCCGCCTCCTCGAGGGGCAGGTCAAGGCGGACGAGCCACCCGGCATACACCCCGTCTGCGGGCACCAGGCCCTCGGGGTCTGCGGTGAGGTTTGCCGTGGGGTAGCCCAGCGCGCGGCCCCGGTGATCACCGTGGACGACGACACCGCTCACCCGGTGGGGGCGCCCCAGGATCTGCGCGGCGTGACCGACGCTGCCGGCGAGCAGCTCCGCGCGCAGCCGGGTCGAGGACCAGCGGGTGCCCTCCCCCACGTCGTCGAGCGAGATGACCTCGAAGCCGTGCTGGCAGCCCAGGCGCCGGAGCGTGTCGACGTCACCGGTGTTGCGCACGCCGAACCTCGTGTCGCGACCCACCACGACGGCCTCGACGTGCAGCGCCGCGACGAACGTGGCCTGCACGAACTCCTCGGGAGTCAGCTGGGCATACTCCCGCGTGAACTCGATGACGAGCACCGACAGGCCGAGCGAGGCCAGCTGCTCCAGGCGCTGCGTGAGGGAGGTGACCTGCGCCGGCGCATGGTCGGGATGGAGCACCGCGACGGGGTGCGGCTCGAAGGTGACGGCGACCGGGGTCGCCCCGCGGTCATGGGCCTCGCGCACCACGCGGGTGAGCACGGCCCGGTGCCCGCGGTGCACGCCGTCGAAGTTGCCGAGGGTGGCGACGGTCGGCCCGAGGTCTTCGGGCACCTCGTCCAAGCCGAACCAGCGCTGCACGGCGCCCACTGTAGTCGGCGCCCCGGCCGACGCCCGGCCGCTCCCGCGGCCGGCCTCACCCGGCACCGAAGACCACCTTCGGCCGGGCGGTCGGGCCGGACTCGTCGAGGATCGCGACGAGCCGGCCGGCCGGGTCGATGGCCGCCACGGCGGTCGCCCGCAGCTGCGCGCTCGGCACCCTGGCGCCGTGGGCGAGCCGGCCGGCCTCCTCCGTCGACACGGCGCGCACCGGCAGGCACGCCCGGGCTCCCTCCGCGAGGGGCAGCAGCGGTATGCCGCCGTCCCCCTCGCCGGCGCCATCCGCCACCTGTCGCGCCAGCTCGTCCAGCCGGACGGCCGAGTCGAGCCCGAAGCGGCCGACCCGGGTGCGCCGCAGCGCCGTCAGGTGGCCGCCGACGCCGAGCCCGGAGCCGAGGTCCCGCGCCAGGGCCCGCACATAGGTCCCGGAGGAGACCTCCACCTCGACGTCGACGTCGAGGACACCGACCTGTCGGCCGTCCTCGAGGACGACGGTGGCCGGCCGCGCGGCGCCGATGTCGAAGCGGCTGACCCGCACCGGCCGCGCCGGCAGGTCGACGGCGTCTCCGCGGCGCGCCCGGGTGTAGGAGCGCACGCCGCCGACCTTGATCGCGCTCACCGAGCTCGGCACCTGCGCGATGTCCCCGGTCAGCCGGGCCACGGCCGCCGGGAGGCCGGCCTGGAGCGCGACCGGGTCGGCGACTCCCGTCGTGGCGGTCGCCTCGCCCTCGGCGTCGTCGGTGACCGTCGCCTGCCCGAGCCGGATCGTGGCGGCATACGACTTGTCCGTCCCGACGAGAAAGGTCAGCAGCTTGGTCCCACTGCCCACCCCGAGCACGAGCACGCCCGTCGCCATGGGGTCGAGCGTGCCAGCGTGCCCGACCCGCCGGGTGCCGCACAGCCTCCGCAGGCGGGCGACGACGTCGTGGCTGGTCCACCCGGCGGGCTTGTCGACGATGAGGAGCCCGTCGGCCATCACGCGTGGTCGGTCGGGCTGTCCTGGTCGTCGATGCGGTCGACGGGCTTGCGGTAGGGGTCCGGCTCTCCGGCATGCCTGGCGCCCGCAGCCGCCCGGGCCAGCTCGGCGTCGCGGGCTCGGGTCTGCGCCACGAGGTCCTCCAGGTGCGCGGCGCCCTCTGGCAGCGCGTCGGCGATGAACTCGAGGCTGGGGGTGAGCCGGATGCCGATCTGCTTGCCGACAGCGGAGCGGATGCGGCCCTTGTTGGCCTCGAGGACGGCCGCCGTGGCTTCCCGCTCCTCGTCGCCGCCGAAGACCGTGTAGAAGACGGTCGCGTGCTGCAGGTCCCCGGTGACCCGGGTGTCGGTGAGGGTGACGAAGCCGATACGGTGGTCC
>CALMNV010000144.1 GCA_937873285.1 uncultured Intrasporangium sp.
TGTGTTCAGGGCAGGGGGTGCGGAAGTGGCCACTCGACTGGGGGGGGTGGGGTGCGGAAGTGGCCACTCGACTGGGGGGGGTGGGGTGCGGAAGTGGCCACTCGACTGGGGAGGGTGACCCGGTGGCTAGCCTGCAGGCATGACTTTCCAACGCCATGACGGCCGTGCACCCGAGCAGACCCGAGAGGTGCGCCTCACCCGCAACTGGCTGGACCATGCGGAGGGCAGCGTGCTCGTGGAGTTCGGGCGCACCCGCGTGCTGTGCGCCGCCTCGTTCACCGAGGGAGTGCCCCGATGGCTCAAGGGGAGGGGCGCCGGCTGGGTCACCGCGGAGTACGCCATGCTGCCGCGTGCCACCAACACCCACTCCGACCGCGAGAGCGTCAAGGGGCGCATCGGCGGCCGCACCCACGAGATCTCTCGCCTCATCGGCCGCAGCCTGCGCGCGGTCGTCGACACCAAGGCGCTGGGGGAGAACACCGTCGTGCTCGACTGTGACGTGCTCCAGGCCGACGGGGGCACTCGCACGGCCGCCATCACGGGCGCCTACGTCGCACTTGCCGACGCGATCGAGGACGCCCGGTCCAAAGGCCTGATCCTCAAGGCCGCCAAGCCGCTCACGGGGTCGGTTGCCGCGATCTCGGTCGGCGTGGTCGGCGGCCGGCCCGTCCTCGACCTCGACTACGCGGAGGACTCGACGGCACAGACCGACATGAACGTCGTCATGACCGGAGACGGGCGGTTCGTCGAGGTGCAGGGCACGGCCGAGGGCGAGCCCTTCGACCGCCTGCTGCTCGAGGAGCTCCGCGAGCTCGCCGCCGGCGGTTGCGCGGCCCTCACCCGGCGCCAACTCCAGGCTCTCGCCGGGGACGAGGTCGCGTGACGTCGGGTCCGACGCGTCGGCGGGTCGTGCTGGCCACGCGCAACCGGCACAAGGTCGCCGAGCTGCAGGTCATCCTCGCCGACGTGTGTGACCGCCTCGGGCTCGAGGTCGTCGGACTGGACGACTACCCGGGCGCGCCGGACGTCGTCGAGGACGGCGTCACCTTCGAGGAGAACGCGCTGCGCAAGGCCGTGTCGGCCGCGGAGTTCACCGGCCTGCCGGCGCTCGCCGACGACTCGGGCATCAGCGTCGACGTGCTCGGCGGCGCACCCGGCATCTTCAGCGCCCGATGGTCGGGCGGTCGAGGAGACCGGGCCAACCTCGAGCTGCTCCTCGCGCAGCTCGCCGACGTGCGCGACGAGCACCGGTCCGGAGCCTTCGTCTGCGCCGCGGCGCTCGCCCTTCCCGACGGCACCCGCGAGGTCGAGCTTGGCCGGCTCACCGGGACGGTCGTCCGAGAGCCGCGGGGGAGCGGCGGTTTCGGCTACGACCCGGTCTTTGCGCCCGACGGCTCCCAGCGCACCGTGGCGGAGTATGCCGCCGAGGAGAAGAATGAGATCTCCCACCGCGCGCTCGCCTTCCGGGCGCTCGCCGCGCATCTCCAGGAGCACCTGAGTACATGATCCAGGTCGCCGACACCCCGGCCCCCGCGCGCCAGGCGCGGCGTTGGGCGGCGGCGGTCGACGGCCTGGTCGCCGGTCTGCTCACCGTGGGGCTGGCGACGCTGCTCGCCGCAGGGCTCGAGCGGCTCGGCCTCACCGGCGGACAGCCCGCTCCCGTCGCAGCGGTGGGCGGCGCGTTCATCGACCGCACGCCGCCCTGGCTCAAGGACCTGGCCATCGCCGCCTTCGGCACCAACGACAAGCGCGCGCTGCTCGTCGGCACCGTCGTCGTGCTCGCCGCCGTGTGCGGGGGCCTTGGTCTGCTCGCGAAGCGGCGACCGCTTCCGGCGTTCGTCGCGTATGCCGCCCTCGGTGCGGTCGGGATGTCGGCGGTGCTCTCCCGGCCCGGCGCCCTGCCGCTCGACGCCGCGCCGACCCTGCTTGGCACCGTGACGGGTCTGTGGTTCCTCCGGCGCTCCAGCGACGGTCACGGCAGCGGGACGCTTGGCCCCGTCGCTGGCCGGGCACACGGCGATGCGGCGCACGGCAAGGCCGCACACGGCGATGCGGCGCACGGCGAGGCCGCACACGGTGAGGCTGCGCACGGCGATGCGCCACCCGGTGCCACAGCCGACGGGAGCCGGGCTGACGGTGGCAGGGGCCCGAGTCGGCGGTGGTTGCTCGGTGGAGCGGTCGGGGGCACGGCGGCATACGTCGGCACGGTCCTCAGCGGCACCTCGAGCGCGGCGACCGCCTCACGGGCGGCGGCCGTCGCGCCGGCGGTGGCGGTGCCGGTGAGGGTCCCGTCCGGCGCCGACCTCAAGGTCCCCGGCGCGAGCGCGTTCGTGGTGCCCAACGCGCAGTTCTACCGGATCGACACCGCCCTCGTCGTGCCCCGGCTCGACGCGGCGCAGTGGCGGCTGCGGGTGACCGGGATGGTGCAGCGTGAGGTGGAGATCGACTGGGCCACCTTGCAGTCCAAGCCGATGCGCGAGGCGCTCGTGACACTGGCGTGCGTGTCCAACGAGGTGGGCGGCAACCTGGTGGGCAACGCCGTCTGGACCGGCTGGCCGGTGCGCGAGCTGCTCGCCATGGCCGGCCCGAGGCCGGGCGCCGACATGGTGCTGCAGACCAGCGCCGACGGGTGGACCTGCGGCACGCCTCTCGAGGTGCTGACCGACGACCGCAACGCCCTGCTGGCCGTGCGGATGAACGGTGAGCCGTTGCCCTTTGAGCACGGCTTCCCCGTGCGGCTCGTCGTGCCCGGCCTCTACGGCTATGTCTCCGCGACGAAGTGGGTGACGCAGCTGAAGGTGACACGGTTCGACCAGGACCAGGGCTACTGGACGCCGCGCGGCTGGTCGGCTCGTGGGCCGGTCAAGACGGCCTCGCGCATCGACGTGCCGCGCGCCGGGGCCACCGTCGCGGCAGGTCGCGTCGCGGTGGCCGGGGTCGCCTGGGCCCAGCACCGCGGCATCTCCGCGGTCGAGGTGTCCGTGGACGACGGCCCCTGGCAGCCGGCGCGGCTCGCGGCTGCTCTCGCTCATCAGCACGATCGGGGCGGTCACGTCGGCGGTGGTGGTCGCCTATGGGTTCTCGCGGTTCCGGTTCCGGGGCCGCGGGCCGCTGTTCCTCGTCCTGCTGTCGACGATCATGCTGAGCGCGCAGGTGACGCTCGTCCCGACGTACATCCTGTTCACGCGG
>CALMNV010000145.1 GCA_937873285.1 uncultured Intrasporangium sp.
GGCTGGAGCGCCGTCCCGCGCCGCTCGCCGAGGCCGGCGAGGGCCCACGGTCGCTGTGGCAGGACGCCGTGGACGGATTGCAGTTCATCGGCCGGACGCCACGCCTGCTGGCCATCGTCGCCGTCCTGTGGCTGGGCACGATGTTCGCCTACGCCTCCGAAGGAGTGGCCGCACCCTGGGCGGACGAACTCGGCCAGGCGACGACGGCCGTCGGGATCCTGCTGGCGGCCAATCCGCTGGGCGCGACGATCGGCGGCCTGGTCATCGCCCGGCTGGTCGCACCGGACCGCCGCGACCGGCTCGTGCCCCCGCTCGTGATCCTGACGCTGGTCGCGGTCCTGGTCGCCGGGCTGGTGGCGCTCGTGGCCGGCCCCGGGTCCGCGCCCTTCGCCGCGGTGGTCGCGCTGATGTTCCTGTCCGGCCTCGCCTCGGCGTGGACCATCCCGCTCAACGTATCCTTCGTGCAGGCGGTGCCGAGCGCCTACCGCGGCCGGGCCTTCGGCGTCGCGGTCAGCGGCCTGTACGGGGTGCAGGGCATCGGCGCCCTCGCGGCGGGTCTCGCCGCGGAGGGCGTGCCACCGAGCGGCGTCGTCGCCCTGTCCGGCGGGCTGGGGCTGGTCGCCGTCCTCCCGGCGCTCATCGGCTACCGACGTACGCGGGGTCACATGGCCGCGACCGGCTCCTCTGGGGGACCATCGGCGTGATGAGCGAATCGAACCGGTCCCTGCCGTCTGCACGGACGTTCTACGAGGAGGTCGGCGGGTCGCCGACCTTCACCCGGCTCGTCGCCCGCTTCTACGCCGGTGTGCGGACCGATCCGGTGCTCGCGCCGCTCTACCCGCAGGACGACTGGGACGGCGCCGAGACCCGCCTCCGCGGCTTCCTCGAGCAGTACTGGGGCGGCCCGACCACGTACTCGCAGCAGCGCGGCCACCCCCGCCTGCGGATGCGGCACATGCCGTATGCCGTCACGCCCGACATGCGGGACCGCTGGCTGCTGCACATGATGAACGCCGTCGACACCCTGGGCCTGCCGCAGGAGCAGGACGACCTGCTGCGCGACTACCTCACGCGGGCGGCATACTCGCTCGTCAACAGCCACGGCGCCGAGCGCGCGCTCTGACGTCCGGGGCTTGCATCCGTCTCACAGGCTGCGCACGGGTCGCGCACGGCGCCGGGATGGTCGAATGGGAGTCGACCGGGATGGCCCCGGGCGGTCCCCGGGGCCGCGCAGACGCTCTACGGGTGAAGGGAGCCTTCACAGGTGAACAAGAAGATCGCGGGCATCGTCGCGCTGGGCACGACCGCGGCCCTCGGCCTCGGCATCAACGCAGCGGCGGGAGCGGGCAGCACGAGCGACGCTGCCCCAGGCCGCTCGGCGCAGTCCGCCGCGCCGGGCGCCGTCCCCTCCTCGCCCACGGCCGGGACGGCCGCGAGCCCCACGACGCGCGGGCCGGGTGGCCGGAAGGACACGGTCGCCAAGGAGCTTGCGAGCAAGCTCGGAGTCGACCAAGGCAAGGTCACCGCCGCGCTGCGCGCCGTGCGCGCCGACCTGCGGGCCGCCCGCCGGAACGGCCAGGCGGCCCGGCCGACGGTCGACACCGTGGCCAACGCGCTGGCCCAGAAGCTCGGCGTCAGCCCGGTCAAGGTCAAGACGGCGCTACAGCAGGTGCGCGCGGGCGCGCGGGCGGCGGCCAGGGCCCGGCACCAGAAGGCGCTCGGCGCACGGCTCGACCGGGCCGTCAAGGACGGCAGGCTCACCCGCGCCGAGGCCGACGCCGTGCTCAAGGCAGCCAAGGAGGGCATTCTCGGCTCAGACGGTGGGCATCTGCCGAAAGCCCGCGGGCACATGTCGGCTCGGCCGGCGACGCCCCAGCGCCCAGGCGGCGCTGCCGCCCCCAGCGCGACCGTCTCCGGCTGACCGGACGGGCGCCAGGGGCTCGGGTGTCAGCGCCTGCCCGGTGCGCTGACACCTCTCCGAGCCTCCTGCAAGATCTTGCAGGAGGCTGTTTGGAGTTTTCGGACCGATGCGGAACGATGGTGGCTCGTGACTTTCACCGTGCAGCCCGCCCTTGCCGAGGTCCGCGAAGCGGCCGACCCTGTGCACGCCGAGGACCGGCCCGGAGCCCCATGGTGGCGGTCCGCGGTCATCTACCAGATCTACCCGCGCTCGTGGGCGGACAGCAACGGCGACGGCATCGGGGACCTGCCCGGCATCACCGCCCGCCTGTCCTACTTGCGCGACCTCGGGGTCGACGCGGTGTGGCTCTCTCCCTTCTATCCCTCGCCGCAGGCCGACGCCGGCTACGACGTGGCCGACTACCGTGACGTCGACCCGCTCTTCGGCAGCCTCGCGGATGCCGACGTCCTGCTGCGCCGCGCGCACGAGCTGGGCATCAAGGTCGTCGTCGACCTCGTGCCCAACCACTCCTCCGACGAACACGCCTGGTTTCAGGCCGCCCTCGCCGCCGGCCCGGGAAGCCCGGAGCGGGCCCGCTACATCTTCCGCGACGGCACGGGGCCGCACGGCGAACTGCCGCCGAACAACTGGAACTCCGTCTTCGGCGGCCGTGCCTGGACCCGCGTCACCGAGGCCGACGGGTCGGCCGGCCAGTGGTACCTGCACCTGTTCGACACCAAGCAGCCCGACTTCGACTGGCAGCACCCGGAGGTGCGTGCCGAGTTCGAGTCGGTCCTGCGCTTCTGGCTCGACCGCGGGGTCGACGGCTTCCGCGTCGACGTCGCACACGGGCTCATCAAGCAGCCCGGCCTGCCGGACTGGCACGACCGCACGACGATGCTCGGCGCGCACGTCGAGCACGACCACAGCGAGCACCGGCCGGAGCCGACGCACGCCACGCCCTACTGGGACCAGGACGGCGTCCACGAGGTCTACCGAGCGTGGCGGACCGTGCTCGACAGCTACGGCGCGCCGGACCGGATCCTCTGCGCCGAGGCCTGGGTGGAGCCTCAGGAGCGCGCCGTGCGCTACGTGCGCTCCGACGAGATGCACCAGGCCTTCAACTTCGACTTCCTCGGCACCCCGTGGCGCGCCGAGGCCCTGACCGACACCATCGCCCGCTCGCTGCGCAGCTCGGACTCGGTTGGCGCACCGACCACCTGGGTGCTGTCCAACCACGACGTCGTGCGGCACGCGACCCGCCTCGGCATGCCGTCGACCGAGTCGCGACCGCGGGGCATCGGCGCCGGCGACGCCCAGCCGGACCGCGAGCTCGGTCTGCGCCGGGCGCGTGCCGCGACTGCGCTCATGCTCGCCCTGCCCGGCAGCGCCTACCTCTACCAGGGCGAGGAGCTCGGTCTGCCCGAATCGACCGACATGCCGGACGAGTTCCGACAGGACCCCACCTTCCGGCGCACCGGCGGTGCGGAGATCGGTCGCGACGGCTGCCGCGTGCCGATGCCGTGGGTCAAGGGTGCGCCCAGCCTCGGCTTCGGGCCCGGCCCGCTCGCCTGGCTCCCCCAGCCGGAGGTCTACGGGGCGTATGCCGTCGACCAGCAGGTGGGCGTGCCCGGCTCGACCCTCGAGCTCTACCGGTCGCTGCTCGCCGTGCGGCACGCGCACGCCCTGGGCACCGGCTCGCTGTCCCTCGTCGAGGGGCTGGGCGAGGACGTCGTGGCGCTGAGCAACGACGGGGCCGGTCGGGACCGGGTGCTCGTCGTGACCAACCTCGGGAAGTCGGTCGTCGAGCTGCCGGAGGGCGCCGAGGTCGTCGTCGCGTCGAGCCCGCTGGAGGCCGGCGCGGTGCCGACGGACACGACGGTGTGGGCTCGCTGGTGACCTGCTGCACACACGAGTGAGCCGAGGCACACGGCACACGGCATACGGGACACGGGACACGGGATACGGCCATCGCACCACGGCGCTGGCACCCTTGACCTCCCTGGGGCGAGCGCGCGCCCACCCGTCCGGCTCTGGTGCGGGTCTCGAGGTCTACGCGGCTCTCGGGTGTGCGCGCCTCCCCGGCGTGCCCACGCGAGGTCGCCGCGCCTACGCTGCGGTCCATGAGCCCGTCGGCCCAGCGTCGGCCCTACCTGAGACGGACGCCGATCGCGCTGGCGCACCGGGGAGGGGCGCGCTACGGCCCCAACGTCGGGCTGGAGAACACCCTTACCGCCTTCCGGAACGCGGTCGCGCTCGGCTACACGCACCTCGAGACCGACGTGCACGTCACCCGTGACGGGCTGCTCGTCGCCTTCCACGACCGGCGCCTCGACCGGGTCTCGGCGGCCGCCGGGCGCATCGGCCAGCTGGGCTGGGAGCAGCTGAGCCGGGTGCGGGTCGCCGGCGCGGAGCCGGTCCCGCTCCTGACCGACGTGCTCGACGCGCTGCCCACGGTCAACCTCAACATCGACCTCAAGGCGCCGGGCACGCCCGGGCCGCTGTGGCGCCTGGTCGAGGAGCGCGGCCTGCACGACCGCATCTGTGTCGGCTCCTTCTCCCAGCGGCGGCTCTCGCAGTTCCGTCGGCTGGCGCGCGGCTCGGTCGCCACCGCGGCGGGGTGGCCCGCGGGCGCGCTCGCGGCGCTCGGCCCGGCCCGGCTGCCCCGGGTGCTGAGCACGCCGGCCGACGTCTACCAGCTGCCCGGCTCGCTGCGGCTGGGCGGCCGCCACCTGCCGGTCGTCACGCCGAGGCTGGTCGAGCTGGCACACCAGCAGGGCAAGCAGGTCCACGTGTGGACCGTCGACGACCCGCTCGCCATGCACCACTACCTCGACCTGGGCGTCGACGGCATCGTCACCGACCGGATCGACGTGCTGCGTCGCGTCCTGCTCGCCCGCGGGCAGTGGACCGGCGCGCCCTGACGCCGCTGTGCAGGGGCACCCGCCCAGCGGCGCCCCCTGCTCACCGGACGAGCGCGTGCCCGTG
>CALMNV010000146.1 GCA_937873285.1 uncultured Intrasporangium sp.
CGGGAGTGACCGTCCGACACGTCCCCCGCTGGTCTGAGCTGGCCCCCCTGCTCCGGCCGAGACCGGTGCCGCTCGGCTCGACGCAGCGACGCCTCGCTGCCGTCGCCTCCATCCCCGACCTTCGGCTGCTGGCCCGCCGCCGCGCCCCTCGCGCGGTGTTCGACTACACCGACGGCGGGGCCGCCGCCGAAGTCAGCCTGCGCCGCTCCCGGGAGTCCTATGGCCGGGTCGAGTTCTCGCCGCGCCTGCTGCACGACGTGTCGACGGTGGATCCCTCGACCACGATCCTCGGCCGGCCCGCCGCCCTGCCGCTGGCCTTCGCGCCGACCGGGTTCACCAGGTTGATGCACACGGAAGGCGAGCCGGCAGTTGCCCGCGTGGCCGCGCGGGCGGGCATCCCCTACGCGCTTTCGACCATGGGGACGACGTCCATCGAGGCGCTGTCGGAAGCGGCCCCCGGTGGGCGACGGTGGTTCCAGCTCTACTTGTGGCGGGACCGGGCCGCGAGCCGGGACTTCGTGTCGCGGGCCAGCGACTCCGGCTACGAGGCCATGGTGCTCACCGTCGACACGCCCGTCGCCGGGCCGCGGCTGCGCGACGTGCGCAACGGCCTGACCATCCCGCCGTCCCTCTCGCTCAGGACGTTGGCGGAGGCGGCGCTCCACCCCGCCTGGTGGTTCGACCTGCTGACCACCGAGCCGCTGGAGTTCGCATCCCTGCACCGCTTCGACGGCACGGTCGCCGAGCTCGTGAGCCGGATGTTCGACCCGTCGGCGACGATGGCCGACCTCGCCTGGTTGCGCGACGTCTGGCCCGGCCCGCTCGTGGTCAAGGGCATCCAGAATGCCGCCGACGCCCGCGCCGTCGTCGAAGCCGGCGCCGACGCCGTCGTCGTCTCCAACCACGGTGGCCGCCAGCTCGACCGCGCCCCGACGCCCCTGGAGGTCCTGCCAGGGGTGGTCGACGCGGTCGGGGAGCGTGCCGAGGTCTACGTCGACGGCGGCATACTGTCAGGTGCGGACGTCGTCGCGGCCGTCGCACTGGGTGCGCGCGCCGCGCTGGTGGGCCGGGCGTACCTCTACGGACTCATGGCAGGCGGGGAGCTCGGCGTGCAACGGGCTGCGGACATCCTGCGGGCGGAGGTCGCCGGCACTCTTGCGCTGCTCGGCGTGACCCGGATCAGCGACCTCGGTGGGGACCACGTGCGGCTCCGACCCGGCTGAGATAGTTTCCGCCCATGGACGTCATCGAGTACACGCCCACCCGCGAGCAGTACGTCTACACGTTCGGCGGTGCAGCGCCCGCCATGCGGATCCCACCCGGCACCGCGCTGCGGCTCTGGTCAGACGACGCGTTCGGCGGGGCGCTGCGCACCGTCGACGACCTGTCGAGCGCCAAGGTCGACCTGCGGTTCGTCAACCCGCAGACCGGCCCGTTCTACGTCGAAGGGGCGCAGCCCGGTGACACGCTCGTTCTTCATCTCGTCTCCCTGGAGCCCGCCCGGGACTGGGGCGCGTCGGCGGCGATCCCGTTCTTCGGCGGGATGACGGGCACCGACCGCGTCGTGACCCTGCAAGAGCCGCTGCCCGACACGACGTGGATCTACGAGCTGGACCGGGCGCGCAACACGGTCGCCTTCGCGGCGCGGCACAGCGAGCATCGCATCGAGCTGCCCGTGGAGCCGATGCTCGGGACCGTCGGCGTCGCGCCGGCGGGCGGGGAGGTGCGCTCCTCCCTGGTGCCCGACCGGTTCGGCGGCAACATGGACACCCCGCAGATGCGCGCTGGTGCGACGGTCTTCCTCGGCGTCAACGTCGAGGGCGCCATGTTCTCCATCGGCGACGGCCACTATCGTCAGGGAGAGGGTGAGGCGTGCGGCACCGCAGTGGAGGGCGCCATGACGACGACCCTCATCGTGGATCTCGTCAAGGGCCACGCGCCTGCGTGGCCGCGGATCGAGGACGACACGCACTGGATGACCGTCGGGTCGAGCCGCCCGATGGAGGACTCCTGGCGGATCGGCAACGCCGAGCTGGTCCACTGGGTTGCCGAGCTGCAGGACCTGCACCCGATGGACGCCTATCAGCTGTGCTCCCAGATCGCGCTCGCTCCGATCGCGAACGTCGTCGACGCCAACTACAGCGTCGTCGTCAAGGCGCCCAAGGTGCTGCTTCCCGGCGCGTCGGCCTTCGGTGGGATCCACGAGGATCTGCGTGCTCGCGCCCGCTCGCTCGGCGGCAGCTGACGCCCACCCAGCCAGGTCGGTGCTCATTCTGAGCCCACTCGGTCTCCAATCCCCGCGTACGAAAGGCATCTCATGGATCTGCAGTTGCAGGGCGCCCGCGTCCTCGTCACCGGTGGCACCCGCGGCATCGGCCGGGCGATCGTCGAGGCGTTTCTCGACGAGGGCGCCGTCGTGGGCTTCTGCGCCCGCCAGACGGAGGAGGTCGAGGGCACCCAAGAGGCGTTGGGTGGACGCGGCACGGTGACGGGGTCCGTCGTCGACGTCGGCGACGCGGACGCCCTCGCCGCGTGGGTCGAGCGATCCGCGGCGGACTTCGGCGGCCTCGACGTCGTCGTCGCCAACGTGAGCGCCCTGGCGATCCCCGACACCGAGGAGAGCTGGCAGGCGAGCCTCAATGTCGACGTCATGCACACCGTGCGGCTCGTGCGGGCGGCCCTGCCTCACCTCGAGCGCAGCTCGCAGGCCTCGATCATCGCCATCTCCAGCGTCTCGGGGCGCGAGTCGGACTTTGCCTCCGGGCCCTACGGCACCGCCAAGACGGCCATCGTCGGCTATCTCCATGGGCTGGCAATGCAGTTGGCGGACAAGGGAATCCGCGCCAACACAGTGTCTCCGGGCAACACCTACTTCGCAGGCGGCGTCTGGGCGAGCATCGAAACGGCAGACCCCGCGCTGTTCGAGACCGCCCGCGGGCTCAACCCCACCGGGCACATGGGCACACCCGAGGAGGTCGCCGCTCCGGTCGTCTTCCTCGCCAGCCCGGTGGCGAGCCGGATCAGCGGCACCAACCTTGTCGTCGACGGCGCGCTGACCCGCGGCATCCAGTTGTAGGCCCGAGCCCCTAGGCGCGGCGCCTGGGTCGAGTGGTCAGTTGCGTGCGTGAGATGCGTGCGGAAGTGGCCACTCGACGGGGCGGGTGCGTGCGGAAGTGGCCACTCGACGGGGTGGGGGTTCGTGGGTCGAGTGGTCAGTTGCGTGCGGCGGGCTCCATGCCGGTGGCCACGGGCCGGGACGGGTCAGCCACCCACTCGCTCCAGGAGCCGGCGTAGAGCGCCGCGTCGACACCGATCTCGGCCAGCGCGAGGACCGTGTGGGCCGCGGACACGCCGGAGCCGCAGTATGCCGCGACCGCCCCGCCGCCGCGCCCGGCCGAGACCCGCGCCCAGCGCTCGGCGAGGTCGGTGCGGAAGGTGCCGTCGCGGCCGGCCCAGCCCAGGGTCGGCACGTTGACGGCTCCGGGGATGTGCCCGGCCACCGGGTCGATGGGCTCCACCTCGCCGGCATACCGCTCGGGTGCCCGCGCGTCGACGAGCAGCCCCTCCCGCGCGACCCGGGCCGCCGAGTCCGCGTCGAGGACCGCGAGCTGCCCGGGGCGGGCCGTGAAGCTGCCCGTGGCCGGCTCCGGCTCCACCGTGGTCACGGGCAGCCCGTCCCGCAGCCACGCGGCATACCCGCCGTCGAGCACGCGGACGTCGGGGAGCCCGACCCAGCGGAACACCCACCAGGCGCGCGCGGCGGCGAAGGAGTCGGCCCCGTCGTAGGTCACGACCCGGGTGCCCGGCCCGACGCCGCAGCGGCGCAACGTCGCCTCCACGACGGCGGGGTCGGGCAGCGGGTGCCGGCCACCCGGGCCCGGGGGGCCGGCGAGCTCGGTCTCGAGGTCCACGAAGAAGGCGCCCGGGATGTGCCCGCGCTCGTAGTCCCCGCGGCCGGGGGGACCGGTCAGGCTCCAGCGCGCGTCGATGACGACGACGGCGGAGAGCTCGCGGGCAAGCTCGGCTGGGCGCAGCAGGTGGCTCACGAGGACATCGTGGCATCCTCGGAAGCGGAGGTGGTCATGCCCGCGCACGTCGTGCTCGTGCACGGGTCACGCCTGTCGAGCACCCAGTGGGCACCGCAGCTGCCGCTGCTGGCCCCGCGGGTCGGGGTGACCCTCGTCGACCTGCCCGGCCACGGTTTGCGGGTGGCCGAGAGGTTCACCCTCGTCCGGTGTGTCGAGGTCGTGGCCCAGGCGGTCGAGGCCCTGCCCCCCCGGCAGCCGGTGGTCGTCGTCGGCCACTCGCTCGGGGGGTATGTGGCGATGGCGTATGCCGCGAAGCATGCCGACGCGCTGGCCGGCCTCGTCCTCGCCGGCTGCAGCACCACCCCCACGGGGCTCGGCGCCGCGACCTACCGCGGCGTGGCGCGCCTCACCGACCGGGTGGGGCCGGCCCGCATGACGCGTTTCAACGACTGGGTGCTGCGCCGGCTCTATCCGGCGGAGCTCGTCGAGCCGGTCATCGCCGGCGGCTACTTCTTCGCCCCGACGGCTGCCGCCTGGCGGGAGGTGATGACCTACTGCCGACCGTCCATGCTCGCCGCGGTGCGCTGCCCGGTGCTGCTGCTCAACGGCCAGTATGACCAGTTCCGCGTCGGCGCCAGGGCATTCCTGCGGGCCTGCCCGGCTGCACGTGTCGAGGTCCTGCCGAAGGCGACTCACCTGGCCAACCTGGACCGACCGGTGGCCTTCGCCGACGCGGTGCTGCGCTTCGTCGATTCGGCGACCGGCGAGGATGCGGGGACAATCGTCGATGATGAGTGACGTCGCGACCCTTCCTCCTCCACGCGCCACCGCCGGGGATGCCCTCGGGCGAGCGGTGCTGCCGCCGCTGCGCATCGGCCGCCACGTCATCGGCTCGCCGGTCGTGCTCGCTCCGATGGCGGGTATCACGAACCGGGCCTGCCGCCGGCTCTGCCGTGAGGCCGGCAGTGGCGGGGCCGCGGCGGCCGGCGTCTCCGGGGCCACAT
>CALMNV010000147.1 GCA_937873285.1 uncultured Intrasporangium sp.
CGGCCCCGACGCGCCGCACGCCCGGGTCCTCGCCGTCGACGTCACCGAGCGCCCGGAGCAGCTCGACGCGCGAGTCG
This sequence comes from uncultured Intrasporangium sp., assembly GCA_937873285.1. Taxonomy (GTDB): domain Bacteria; phylum Actinomycetota; class Actinomycetes; order Actinomycetales; family Dermatophilaceae; genus CALMNV01. The sequence goes on from CALMNV010000147.1 coordinate 78, forward strand.
AGTGGCTGCGCTCGCCGGGGGGCGCCGCGCTCCCGGCCGGTCTGCGCGACCTCGACGACGCGCTGGTCGTGGCGCACGAGTGGCTCGACGTCGTGCCGTGCACCATCGCCGAGGTCGATGGTGACGGCGTGCTCCGCGAGGTGCTCGCCGACCCCCGCTCCGGCGCCGAGCTCCTCGGCCCGGCCGTCGAGGAGGGCGACCGCGAATGGGCCCGGCGACACTGGCCGGCGCACCGGCCCGGCGCGCGGGTCGAGATCGGGCGGGCCCGGGACGAGGCCTGGTCCGACCTCGTCGACCGGGTCCGCACCGGCGTCCTCGTCGCCGTGGACTACGGGCACATCCGCGCCAGCCGTCCCGCCAACGGCACGCTCACGGCATACCGACGTGGCCGCCAGACCCGACCGGTCCCGGACGGCAGCTGCGACCTCACCGCCCACGTGGCGGTGGACTCGCTCGAGCACGACGCGCTGGTCCGGCAGCGTGACGCGTTGCGGGGGCTCGGAGCCACCGGGAGGGTGCCCGACGTCGCGGTGGCACGACGCGACCCGGCCGGCTACCTGCTGGCGCTGGCGCAGGCGAGTCGGGAGGCACGGCTGCTCGAGCCCGACGGATACGGCGGGTTCTGGTGGGTGATCAAGAGGGTGCCGCCGGCGGCTATAGCCTGATGGGCATGCGCCGGCTCCTGCCGCTGTTGCTTGCCGTCGGGCTTGTCGTGGCGTTTCCCGCACTCGCCGCTGCGCACGACGCCGTCGAGAAGACCAGCCCCGACGACGGCGCCGCGGTGGGGCTCCTGCCAGCCGCGGTGGCGATCACCTTCACCGAGCCGCCGACGGCACGGGGCGCGCAGGTGCGCGTCATCGGCCCGGGCGGGGACGTCGTCACCGGCGCCCCCACCGTCGAGGGTCGCACGCTGAGCCAGCCGCTCGGGGGGCGGGCGCCAGCGGGCCGCTACACCGTGGCCTACCTGGTGACCTCGTCCGACGGCCACCCCGTCTCCGGGCGGTTCACCTTCAGCGCAGCCGTGGGCCTCGATGGCTCGACGGCGTCGGTGCACGCCACCGTGCCCGTCCCCCAGCAGGAGCTGCCGGACGTCACCGCTGCCGCGAAGTCCCAGTTCGTGCCGATCATCCTCACCGTCGCCAGTGCCCTCGTGCTCGTCGCCCTCACGGTCGTCCTCGTGCTGCGCAGCAGACGCTGAGCGGTGGCTCGAGCGGCCGCTCCGGCGAAGGCTCGCGGGCACGGCATACTCGGTCCATGACCGGGACCGGCGAGCTGGGTGAGCCGCGCGCGGTGACCGTCGGGCTCGGCGCCGGGGGGCTCGCGACCGCCGACATGGTGCTCAACATCGGCCCGCAGCACCCGGCCACCCACGGCGTGCTGCGCCTGCGCATCGTCGTCGACGGCGAGCGGATCGTCACCGCCGAGCCGGTCGTCGGCTACATGCATCGCGGCGCCGAGAAGCTGTTCGAGGTGCGCGACTACCGGCAGATCCTCGTGCTCGCCAACCGGCACGACTGGCTCTCGGCCTTCTCCAACGAGCTCGGGGTGGTGCTCGGCGTCGAGCAGCTGCTCGGCATGGAGGTCCCGGTGCGCGCGGTGTGGGCCCGCACCCTGCTCGCCGAGCTGAACCGGGTGCTCAACCACCTGATGTTCCTCGGCTCCTACCCGCTCGAGCTCGGCGCGATCACCCCCGTCTTCCATGCCTTCCGCGAGCGGGAGGAGCTGCAGGCGGTCATGGAAGAGGCGTCCGGCGGCCGGATGCACTACATGTTCAACCGGGTCGGCGGCCTCAAGGAGGACCTTCCGGCCGGGTGGCTGGGACGGGCGGCGGCGGCCGTCACGGGCGTGCGCCGACGGCTGCCCGACCTCGAGCGGCTGCTCGTCGGCAACGAGATCCTCGAGGCCCGCACGCGCGGGGTGGGGGTGCTCGCTCCGCAGACCGTGGCGGCATACGGCGTCTCGGGGCCCATCGCCCGGGCGAGCGGGGTCGACCTCGACCTGCGGCGCGACGCCCCGTATCTCGCCTACGCCGAGCTCTTCGGCCCGGGCGGTCCCGGACGGGTGGTGACGCGGACGGCCGGAGACTGCCTGGCGCGGCTGGAGGTGCTCCTGGAGCAGGTCCACGTCAGCCTCGACCTCGCCGAGGCCGCGCTCGACCGCCTGGGGTCGCTGCCCGCCGGGCCGGTCAACGTGCGGCTGCCCAAGGTGCTCAAGGTGCCCGAGGGTGAGATCTACTCGGCCACCGAGAACCCGCTCGGGCTCAACGGCTACTTCCTCGTCAGCCGAGGCGAGAAGACCCCGTGGCGGCTCAAGCTGCGCTCGGCGTCGTTCAACAACATCTCCGTGCTGGCGCAGATGCTCCCGGGGCAGCTCCTGGCCGACATGGTCGCCATCCTCGGGTCGATGTTCTTCGTGGTGGGCGACGTGGACAAGTGAGCCGGCGAGACGGACGCGAGACTCGTCGTCTCGGGCGACCGGGCGTGCTGCGCGGCGTGGCCGTCGTGGGCATCACCGCCGCGGTGACCCTCGCCGCAGCCTGCTCCGAGGAGGACACCGTCGACACCATCCCCCCGCCTCGGCCGGGGCGCACGGCGCCGGCTCAGCCGCTCGGCCCGCTCCCGCCGACGACCAGCAGCATCGACGCCACCAGCGCCGGAACCTCCCCGTAGCCTTCCCGGCACGGCAACGCCGGAGGACCTGGCGGCGATCGTGACAGGGCCGCGCCCCAATGCGCCGGCAGCGACGCTCAGGCCGGCAGTCCGGCCCGGTCGTCGTCGTCGTCCTCGTCGTCGCGGCGGCGCACTCGGCACATCCACTGCACGACCATCCCGGCCGCGGCCAACAGCACTGCCACAGCGGCATGGAGCAGGAACGGCCAGATCCTGGCGCGCTGCGACTCGACGTCGGCGTCGGGCAGCAGGACGAGCACGTTGGCGACATACCACCCCACGAGCAGCGCGCCGGTCAGTGCGCCCGCCTGCCCGAGGACCAGGGTCCGAGCCGCCCGGAGCGGGCTGACGGAGTGCCGGTCGACGCCGTCGCGCACCTTCTTGACCTGCCAACCGGCGGCGAGGAGCCCCCCGGCGAGGAAGACCATGACGACCGCCCCGATCCACGAGGGCTCCTCGACCAGGCGTCCACCCGCGAGCCACCAGCGCAGAGCGAGCCAGCCGAGCAGCGTGGTGAGCACCCCGACAAGGACGAGCGTGGAGGCGCGCACGCCGGCATGCGGGGTCATGACGCGCCCCACGTCGGGCCGGGGCGCACGCCCGAGCGGTCCAGGCCCTCGAGCAGCTGAGTCACCGGCCGTATGCCGCCCTCCCCCGGCGCCACGCGGAGCCGCGCCTTGGGGTCGACCGCCTGCCAGGGAGCAAGGACGAAGGCCCGCTCGGCCGCACGGGGGTGCGGCAGGGTCAGCTTGGGAGCGGAGCCCTGCACCTCGGTAGCCGTGCCGGGTGTGCCGTACTGGACGAGGTCGAGGTCGAGGGTGCGGGCCTGCCACCGGACCTCCCGGGTGCGCCCGTGCATCGCCTCGATCCGGTGCAGCTCCTGCAGCAGGTGCGCCGCCGGGATCGTCGTCCGTCCGAGGAGGACGGCATTGAGGTAGGGCGGCTGGCCGGGGCCGCCCACCGGGTCGGTCTCGACGAGCGGTGAGACGGCGGTGACGGTGAAGCCGGGCAGCGTGCGCAAGGCCGCGACCGCCGCCTCGAGCGTCGCGCGCCGGTCTCCGAGGTTTGCGCCCAGGGCGACGACGGCCCGAGGCGAGCTCGCTCGTCGCACGTGCACCCGCACGTCCGCGAACGGGTGACCCACTGGAGCGTCGGGCTTGTGCACGACGACCTCGACCGCATCGACCCGCTCGTGCTCGAGCACGTCGTCGGCGATGAGCTCGGCAAGCCGCTCGATGAGGTCGACGGGCGGGCCGGCCACCCGCGCCACGACCGCGCCTGCCACGTCCGCGTAGTCGACCGTGGCCGCGAGGTCGTCGCTGCGGCCGGCGTGGGCGAGATCCAGCTCGAGCACGACGTCCACGACGAAGACCTGACCGTCGCGCCGCTCGTCAGCGAGGACGCCGTGGTGGCCGAGCGCGCGCACGCCCTCGAGCACGATGCGGTCGGTCACCGGCCCACCACGCCCACCCCGGCACCCCCGTCCGCGCGCCCATCCTGCGGGTCCGGCCGCGGTGCGTGCGCGAGCGTGGCGTCGACGACGGCGAGCGCTCGCACCGTCGAGGCGACATCGTGCACCCGCACGCACCACACTCCGGCCATGGCGGCGAGCACCGAGACGGCCGCCGTCTCCACGTCCCGTTCGGCCGCGGGCCGCAGCTGCTGCTCATCATCGAGCCGGCCGAGCCGGCCGAGCCGGTCGAGCCGGCCGAGGAAGGTCTTGCGGGAGGCGCCGAGCAGCAGCGGGTGACCGAGGTCGCGCAGCGCGGGCAGCGCGGCGAGGAGCGCCCAGTTGTGCTCGGCCGTCTTGGCGAAGCCCAGTCCAGGGTCGAGCACGAGGAGGTGCTCGGCGACCCCGGCACGCAGCAGCGCGTCGCGGCGGGAGCCCAGCTCACGGCATACGTCGCCGACCACGTCGCCGTAGTGGGCCAGGGACTGCATGGACGTGCTGTGACCTCGCCAGTGCATGGCGATGTAGGGCACCCCCGCGCCGGCCACGAACGGCACCATCGCGGCGTCGGCCAGGCCCCCCGAGACGTCGTTGACGAGGGCCGCCCCCGCCTCGACCGCGGCCCGAGCGACCTGCGCCCGCATCGTGTCGACCGACACCACCGCCCCCGCCGAGGCGAGCGCCGCCACCACCGGCAGCACCCGTCGCAGCTCCTCCTCGACCGAAGGCCGCTGCGCGCCCGGTCGGGTGGACTCACCCCCGACGTCCACGAGGTCCGCACCGGCCGCGAGCACCTCGCGCCCGTGCCGGATCGCAGCCTCCGGCTCGAACCACTGGCCGCCGTCGGAGAAGGAGTCCGGGGTGACGTTGACGACGCCCATGACGAGCGTGCGCTCCCGCTGCGCGAGCAGGTCTGCCGCACCCACGGCCTCGCTCCCCCTGGGCACGCTCACTTGTTGCCCTCGAGCATGAGCGCCATCGCCTCTGCTCGAGTGGCGGGGTCGCGCAGCTGGCCGCGCACGGCGGAGGTGATCGTGCTGGCGCCCGGCTTGCGGATGCCGCGCATCGACATGCAGAGGTGCTCGGCCTGGATGACGACGATGACGCCCTGCACGCCGAGATGCTTGACGAGGGCGTCGGCGATCTGCGAGGTGAGGCGCTCCTGGATCTGCGGGCGACGGGCGAAGACCTCGACGAGGCGGGCGAGCTTGGACAGCCCCGTCACGCGGCCGTCCAACCCCGGGATGTAGCCGACGTGCGCCACCCCGTGAAAGGGCACGAGGTGGTGCTCGCACGTGCTGTAGAGCTCGATGTCGCGCACGATGATGAGCTCCTCGTGCTCGATCGCGAAGGACGCGTCGAGGATGCTCTCAGCCGTCATGTCGAGACCGGCGAAGACCTCCGCGTAGGAGCGCGCCACCCGCTCCGGCGTGCCGGCCAGCCCCTCCCGGTCGGGGTCCTCGCCGACGGCGACGAGCAGCTCACGGACCGCCGCCGCGACCCGCGGGAGGTCCACCGGCACGGCTCAGTGCCTCTCGCCGGGGTTGACGCGCTGGTCCTGCGGGACCTCGATGACCTCAGTCGGCGGGTGCTCC
>CALMNV010000148.1 GCA_937873285.1 uncultured Intrasporangium sp.
AGGCCCGGCACCGGGCCGCGGCAGTCGCCGACGCCGTCCGTGACACAGGCCTGGGTGCCACGGCGTCCGTGGTCACCGACCCGGGCGCGCAGGCCGTCCTGTGGCGCTGCCGCCGGGACGCCACCGGCCTGGCCACGCGCCGGGCCGACGGTGCGGAGGCGTGGGCCGGCTGGGAGGACGCCGCAGTGCCTCCGGCCCGCCTGGGCATCTACCTGCGCGAGCTCGACGTCCTACTGGGCCGGTACGGCTACTCCGGAGCCTCCTACGGTCACTTCGGTGAGGGCTGCATGCACCTGCGCATCGACTTCGACCTGCTCTCGGAGCGCGGCATCGCGGCATACCGGTCCTTCGTCGAGGAGGCCACCGACCTCGTCACCTCCCTGGGGGGATCGGTGTCCGGGGAGCACGGTGACGGCCGGGCCCGCTCCGAGCTGGTCCGACGCATGTACGGCCCGGAGGCCTACGAGCTGTTCGAGCGGGTCAAGGCGGCGTGGGACCCGCAGCGCCTGATGAACCCGCACGTCATCGTGGACCCGTTGCCGACTGACCGAGCGCTCCGGCATGCGGGCGCAGCCCGGAGTCGCACGCTGCCGACGGTCTTCGGGTATGCCGCCGACGGTGGCAGCTTCGCGCAGGCCCAGCGGCGGTGCGTCGGCGTCGGCAAGTGCCGGCAGACCTCCGGTGGGGTGATGTGCCCGAGCTATCAGGTGACCCAGGACGAGCAGCACTCCACCCGGGGCCGGGCGCACCTGCTCTGGGAGATGCTCGAGGGTGACGTCGTCACCGACGGGTGGCGCTCGCCGGAGGTGCGGGACGCCCTGGACCTGTGCCTGTCCTGCAAGGGGTGCCTCGGCGACTGCCCGGTCAATGTCGACATGGCGACCTACAAGGCGGAGTTCACGCATCACCACTACAAGGGCCGCCAGTGGCGGCGCCCGCGCTCCCACTGGTCCATGGGCTGGCTGCCTGCCGCTGCCCGCGCAGCCGCGCTGGCTCCGGGCCTGGCCAACGCCGTGCTGGGATCTCGGCTGGCCCCCGTGGTGAAGCGACTGGGAGGCATCGCCCCCGAGCGGGAGCTGCCGCAGTTCGCGTCCCGCTCCCTTCGCCGCCAGCTGCGCACGCTGCCTGCCCCGGCGGCGGGACAGCCGGACCGCGGCCGGGTCGTGCTGTGGCCGGACACCTTCACCAACTTCCTCGCTCCCGGCGTCGCCGTCGCGGCGGCACAGGTGCTTGCGGCCGCAGGCTTCGAGGTGGTGCTCCCACGGGGGCCGGTCTGCTGCGGCCTGACCTGGGCCTCCACCGGTCAGCTGCGGGTGGCCCAACGGGTGCTCGGCCGCTCGCTCGACGTGCTCGGTCCGGAGCTCGACGCCGGCACGCCGATCGTGGGTCTGGAGCCGAGCTGCACCGCCATGCTGCGCCACGACGCGCAGGAGCTGCTGCCCTCGCACCCGCTGGCGAGCAGGGCGCGCGGCCTCGTCGTCACCCTGGCGGAGCTGCTGGCCGCCCGGGCCGGGGAGTGGGAGCCGCCGCACGTGGGCGGCGAGGCACTGGTCCAGGTGCACTGTCACCAGCACGCCGTCATGGGCTTCGAGGCCGACCGCATGCTCATGGAGCGGGCGGGGATCGAGGCGGTGGTCCCCGACTCAGGGTGCTGCGGGCTGGCCGGGAACTTCGGATTCGAGCAGGGCCACTACGAGATCTCCCAGGCCGTCGGCGAACGGGTCATCCTGCCGGCCGTGAGGGCCGCGGCCCGCGGCACCGAGATCGTGGCCGACGGGTTCAGCTGCCGCACCCAGATCGCCCAGGGCAGCTCGCGGCAGGCCCGGCACCTTGCGGAGCTGCTCGCCGCCGCCCTGCCGCCAGAGAGTCAGCCGAGCAGGCGCAGCGCGGCCAAGGCGTAGGCGCGGGCCGCGACGACGAGCTCCTCGACGCCCACGGACTCGTCCGCCCGGTGTGCCTGGTCGTTGACGGAGCCGGGGCCCAGCACGATGGTGGGCACCCCGGCGTCGCGGGCCATGAAGCCGCCGTCGCACGCCGCCGTCCAGCCGCCCAGCGGCAGCCCCGGCCCGCCGGCGTCCGCCAGGGCCCGGTCGGCGACGGTCACGAAGGGGTGCTCGGCCGGGGTCTCGAAGCCGGGCATGGACATCGGCATCGAGATGTCGACGTCGAGCCCCTGCCGGTGCAGCTCCAGCCGGGCGATCCGGCCGCGGACGGCCTCGAGCACGCAGTCGGCCTCCTCCTCGGGCAGCAGCCTCCGGTCGGCGGAGATGCGGCACTCGGCAGGGACGGTCGAGGTGCCCAGCCCGCCGTCGACCAGCCCGACGCTCCAGGTGGCCGGGCCGACGAGCGGATGAGCCTGAGGGGCGAGCTCACGGTGCCAGGCCTGCAGGTCGCTGATGACGGCCGCGGCGCCGTAGATCGCGTTGCGTCCGTCGTCGGGCCGTCCCGAATGGGCCGCCGCGCCGCGGACCAGCACCTCGACATAGCTGTCGCCGCGCGCGGCGATGATGGTCTGCAGGTCGGTGGGCTCCGCCACGATGCATCCGGCGAAGTGGGAGCGGTCCGCCGCCGAGACGTAGTGCCGGATGCCGTGCCCGGTCGCCTCCTCGTCGACCAGCGCCGCCAGCTCGACCGGACCAGACAGCGCGATCCCGGCTCGACGCAGGGCCGACATGGCCACCACACACGCCGCCAGCCCGCCCTTCATGTCAGTGCTGCCGCGTCCGAAGACGCGGCCGTCGCGCACCTCGGCGCCGAACGGGTCGACCGTCCACCCAGCACCGACCGGCACGACGTCGGTGTGCCCGAGAAGCAGCAGGCCCGGCCCTGAGCCACCGGGGAGCAGGGCCCTGATGTTGGGCCGTCCCGGCGCGACGGTGGACTCCTCGACGTCGAGGCCTCGCTCACGGCACGCCTGGGTCAGCGCCGCCGCGGTGGCGGCCTCCTCACCCGGGGGGTTGCCTCCGGTCGCGCGCACGAGCGTCTGGGTCAGGGCGACGATCTCACCGGGGTCGATCAGCCCGAGAAGCCGCTCTTCGGTGGCCGGGGCGGACCCCGGTGACGAGCCCATGCTCAGGCCCGCGCAGCCAGGCGGTCCACGGCGCGCCGCAGCCGGGCCACGCCCTCGGCGATCCGGGCCGGTGGCGTGGAGGCGAAGCAGATGCGCAGGGCGTTGGGGAAGCGCTTGCTCGGCGAGAAGGCGTTGCCGGGGATGAAGGCGACGCCCTCGGCCAGCGCGACGCGGAACAGCTCCTCGGTGTCGACCTCGGGGCCGAAGGTGACCCAGAGGAAGAAGCCGCCCTCGGGGTCGGTCCAGCGAGCCTGCCGCCCGAAGTGCTCGGTGAGGGCTGCCTGCATCGCTTGCTTGCGGCGGCGGTACTCCGCGCGGTTGGTGTGCAGGTGCTCGTCGAGGTGGCCACCGCGCAGGAAGCCGGCGACGAGGCGCTGCATCGGCAGGTTGGTGCAGGTGTCCATGGCCTGCTTGGCGTTGATGAGCAGCGGCTGCAGCTCGGGGGCCGTGTCCACCCACCCCACCCGCAGCCCTGGCGCGATGATCTTGGAGAACGTGCGGACGGAGAAGACGAGGGGGTCGCCCTCGGCGACCTCGTGCAGGGTCGGCACGGGGTCGCCCTCGAAGCGGAGCATGCCGTAGGGGTCGTCGTCGATGACGATGCTGCCCCAGGCGCGAGCCAGCTCGAGGAGCCGCAGTCGGCGCCCCAGTGACATCGTGGCGCCGGAGGGGTTCTGGAAGGTCGGGATGGCGTAGATGACCTTCGGGGTGCGCCCGCCGCCGGCGACCATCGCCTCGAGGGCGTCGACGTCCATCCCCTCCTCGTCGACGGGCACCTCGAGCAGGCGCGCCTGGTAGGACAGCGCGGTCGCGCTTCCGTTGGTGTAGGTGGGTGACTCCACGACAACGAGGTCGCCGGGGTCGACGAAGAGCTTGCAGGCGAGATCGAGGCCCTGCATCCCACCGGCGGTGATCGTCAACCGGTCCAGCGTGGTCGCGTCGCTCGTGCCGTCGAGGGCGTCGAGGAGCGCCAGGCGCAGCGCCGGGTCCCCCTCGGTGGCGGCGTAGTCGAACGCGTCGTGGGCGCCTGCCCCGATGGCCTCGACCCCGATCTGCGCCAAGGTGTGCGTCGGAATTGCCTCGGGCGCAGGGCTGCCCATCGCGAAGCGCACGATGTCGTGCGTCTGGCTCGCCAGGAGGGAGGTGCTGGAGTCGATCACGGATCCGACCAGGCCGTCGGCGCGGGAGGCCAGCGGCAGGGCGGACGAGCTGGCGGCGGTGCGGGTCATCGGTGGCCTTTCGGTGCAGGAGCTCACGCTTTGACGGTGAGGCCGCGGGGCAGGTGGGTGAGCTGTTCGGCGCCGTCGCGGCCGACGATCACCGGCTCTGAGGTCTCGTAGCCCCAGCCGTCCATCCACATGCCGAGGATCACGTGAAAGGCCATGCCGGCGACCAGCTCGGTCTCGTCCTCGGCGCGCAGGCTGACCGTCCGCTCACCCCAGTCCGGCGGGTAGCCGATGCCGATCGAGTATCCGATGCGGGACTCCTTGGTCAGGCCGTGACGGCTGATGACGGTGGTGAAGGCGGCGTGCGCCGCGCGGCCGGTCGAGCCCGGGCGCAGCTGCTCCAGCGCCGCCTCCATGCCCTCGCTGACCGCCTCCGCGCACCGGGCGAGGCGCTCCGGCGGCTGGCCCAGGCTGACGGTGCGGGCCAGCGGCGCGTGGTAGCGCTGGTAGACGCCGGCGAGCTCGATGGTGGTGGCCTCACCGAGGGCGAGCGGGGCGTCGCTCCAGGTCAGGTGCGGGGTGCCCGCTGACTCGCCGGTCGGCAGCATCGGCACGATGGCGGGGTAGTCGCCGCCGAGCCCACCGCTGCCCAGGGCCTGGGCATGCTGGATGTCGGCCACCACGTCACACTGGCGCCGTCCCGGCGCGACGGCGTCCAGGGCAGCGAGCATCACCTGTTGCGCGATCGCGCCGGCAGCGCGCAGCATCTCCTCCTCGGCGGGAGACTTGACCACCCGGACCCAGTTGACCAGCTCGCGGCTGTCGACGAGTGCGGCCCGGGTCAGGCGAGCCTGCAGGGCGAGGTAGCCGCGGGGGGAGAAGAAGTGGGCGTCCGTCTCGGCGGCGAACTGGGCGTCCGGGGTGTCGGTGAGCAGGCCGAGCTCGACCGCGCGGTCGGTGATCCAGTCGAAGGGGTGGATGTCCGGCCGGTGCACGAGGTGCTCCGGATATCCGTGGACGTGGTGCCGGTCCAGGTATGCCGTGTGGCGCGCGCCCTGGGCGTCCATGGACCGGGCGAACAGGTGCGGCAGGCCGTCGGCCGGGACGAGCAGGCACTGCGGGGTGTAGAACGACCACGCGTTGTATCCGGTCAGGTAGTGGATGTTGGCGGGGTCGACGACGACGAGGCCGGCCAGGGAGCGCTCGGCCATCGCGGCTTGGACGCGCCCCAGCCGGGCCGCGTACTCCTCGCCGGTGAAGGGCTGTGGCCTGCCGACAACCGAGGCCGGGGCCTGGTGGGCGGCCTCGGCACGGGTCATGCGTCGGCTCCGCGACGCGCCGTGGTGTCGAGCAGCCGCTGGCCCGGGCCGACGGCCGCCAGCCCGGCTCGCCCCAGGGCTGCCCACATGGTGACCTGGTTGGCCGTGAGGACGGGCACGCCGAGGGCGGACTCCAGCGGCGCGATGACGTCGTAGGTGGGCAGGTTGGTGCACGAGACGAAGACGGCGTCGCAGTCCGCGGCGGCGGCCTCGCGCACCAGGCGAGCGGTGACGGCA